>JBQGDK010000220.1:0-6105 GCA_052039025.1 Actinomycetota bacterium | reverse complement strand
ACCGAGGTCGCGTCGGGGTCGCGCCCATCGCCGACAGCCCGGAGGATGTCCCGCTCGGTGATGATCCCGATGAGCCTCGACCCGTCGAGCACGGCGAGCGCGCCGATCTCGTGGAACTGCATCCGGCTGGCGGCCACGCCCAGGTCTTCCCCGGGGTCGGCCCGCCACACGTGCGGCGTGTACAGCTCTCTGACCTTCATGACTCACCCCACTCTCGTCGACGCCGGACGGGTCACGGGCGCGCTCTCGGTCGGCTCCAGGAGCCCGAGGTACTCCTCGAGCCGGAGCCCGGGGATGATGCGGTACCGGGCCGAGCCCCGGACCGAGACGGGGCGGAGGATCCGGAGCAGGGCCCGAGCGTACCGGCCCGCCAGATCGGCTCCGTCCCACTCGTACAGCCCCCGATAGCCGCCGGTGCCCTGGTCGGCCATCCACAGCTTCGTGGCGAAGCCGGGGAAGCCGGCGAACAGCGGCGTGTTGACGACGCACGCCGTTCTGAACAAGCGGTGCAGCAGCCGTCGTTGCGGGCCGACCCGGAGCCGAAACTCCACCAGCAGCACCGCCGGCAGCCGGAAGCTTCGCCGGTCGACCCGGGTCTCGCGGAACACCTCAGAGCGGACGCCGTCGGGGAACGTCACCAACCGGCCGACGCGATCCCGGGGCGACCGGATCCGGCCACCGAGGGCCAGCCGGACCGTCTCGGCGATCGAGCTGAGCACTTCTCGCACCACGCGCGGCCGTCCGTCCATCCGGTTCCCTCCACCGCGACCGTACCGCCTTCGGCCCCCCGGCCGACTCGTCCGTTCGACCCCTCGAGGGAGGGCCCTTCGACCCTCCGTCGAGGGAGGTCCGGTTGGGAACCTCGTTATCGAATGAAGGAGGAGGCGATGAGCGAGGACACCCTCTCGCTGGTGCTGTTCTCGGGGACCGACGACAAGCTGACGGCGGCCGCCGTGCTGACGGCCGGGGCGGCAGCGATGGGACGCCCGGTGAACGTGTTCCTCCAGTACTGGGCCCTCGACGCGTTCCGGGCCGACCGGATCACGAAGGACCACGGGGCCGCCCCCGAGGCCGGGCCGGAGGGGTCGGAGCTGATGACCCGGCACGCCCAGCAGCACTGGAGCGAGGTGCTGCGGCAGGCGAAGGAGATCGGCGACGTCGGGATCCACGCCTGCGCGCTCTCAATGGAGATGTTCGAGATCACGAAGGACGACCTCGACCCGCTGGTCGACGACGTCGAGGGCGTGGCGTCCTTCATGGCCGAGGCCACCGGGCCGGTGGCCTTCATCTGACGAGGTGAGAGAGATGACCGAGATCCAGATCACGAGGACGATCGACGCGAAGGGCATGCCCTGCCCCGGCCCGCTGATGTCGCTGATCGGGGCCATCCGCGAGGGCGAGGTCGGCGAGGTGATCGAGGTGCTGTCGAGCGACGAGGGGTCGAGGACCGACATCCCCGCCTGGATCGCGAAGGCCGGGCACGAGCTGGTCGAGGTCGCCGAGCAGGACGGCTTCGCCCGGTTCGTGGTGCGGAAGGCCCGGTGAGTCCAGTGCCGGCCCGGGTCGTCGTGGTCGGTGGGGGGGTCGGGGGGACGCTGGCCGCCAACCTCCTGTCGAAGGAGCTGGGCCGGGACGTGTCGGTCACCGTCGTCGACCCCCTCGGCATGCACGTGTACCAGCCGGGGTTCCTGTACCTGGCGCTGGGAAAGGCGGAGGGCCGGTGGCTGATCCGTGACGAGCGGCTCCTGCTCCGGGACGACGTGGAGCTCGTGATCGACAGCGCCGAACGGATCGATCCGAGGGAGGGCGAGGTCCACCTGTCCCGGGGCGGCTCGCTCCCCTACGACTACCTGGTGCTGGCCACCGGGGCCCGGCTGGTGCCGGACCAGGTTCCGGGTCTCGTCGAGGCGGCCCACGACTTCTACTCGTTCGACGGGGCCCAGCGGCTCCGGGAAGCGCTCCGGGCCTTCGACGGAGGCCGGATCCTGATCGGGGTCGCCGGCATCCCCTACAAGTGCCCGCCGGCGCCGGTCGAGTTCACGCTGATGCTCGATCAGTATCTCCGGGAGCGTGAAGTCCGAGAGCGCAGCGAGGTCACGCTCCTGTCGCCGCTGAACCGGGCCTTCACGATCGAGTCGGCCTCGAGGCTCGTCCAGCCGATCATGGAGCGGCGCGGGATCGGTCTCGCCACGTTCTTCAACGTCGAGACCGTGGACCCCTCGGCCGGCACCGTGTCCTCGCTCGAGGGCGAGAAGGCCGAGTACGACCTCCTGATCCTGGTCCCGCCGCACCGTGGCTCACGGGCCGTGGAGGACTCGGACCTGGGCGACCGAAGCGGCTGGGTGCCCACCGATCCCGCCACGCTCCAACACAAGGAGCACGACCGGATCTACGCCATCGGGGACGCGACCGACCTCCCGATCTCGATGAGCGGCTCGACCGCGCACTTCGAGGCTCCGGTGGTGGCAAGTCGGATCGCCTCGCTGATCCGGGGTACGGCTCCGAAGGAGTCCTACGAGGGGCGGGTCATGTGCTTCCTGGAGACGGGCGGCGGCCGGGCCACGGTCCTCCGCTTCGACTACGAGCACCCGCCGGTGCCGCCGAAGCCGTCCCGCCGCTGGCACTGGGCGAAGTGGATGTTCAACCGGCTGTACTGGAACACGGTTCCCCGGGGGCGGATCCCTGGGTTCCTGGAGAGGAGGGCGTGATGAGCGCCGTGGTCGCACAGACGCTGGACTTCAAGGGGCTGTCCTGCCCCCTGCCGATCGTGAAGACGGCGAAGGCCCTCAAGGACCTGCCGTCCGGGACGCTGGTCGAGGTGCTGGCCACCGATCCGGGGTCGGTCCCCGACTTCGCCGCGTGGGCGAGGTCCACCGGCAACGAGCTCGTCACCTCGGCCGAGGAGGACGGGGTGTACCGCTACGTGATCAGGAAGAGGTGAGGGAGATGGCGGAAGGGGCGCTCGCCGAGGTCCTCCCCGACGAGGAGGAGAACCACAAGCTGGTGATCTTCGCCTGGAGCGGCGACCTCGACAAGGTGTGGCCGACGCTGATCCTGGCCACCACGGCCGCGGCCATGGCCTGGGAGGTCACGGTGTTCTTCACGTTCTGGGGGATGGTCCCGCTGGTGAAGAACGACGTCCGCATCACCGGCGAGAACTGGATGCAGAAGATGCTCTCGGTGATGAACCGGGGCGGGACCAACCACCTGAAGCTGTCGAAGATGAACTTCGCCGGCGCCGGGTCGGCCATGATGAAGAAGCTGGCCCGGGAGCACAAGGTGGCCGGCCCCACCGAGCTCCTGACGATGGCCAGGGAGATGGGGGTCCGCCTGGTCCCCTGCCAGATGAGCATGGACCTGATGGGGATCCGACACGAGGACCTCATCGACGGGCTCGAGCCTCCGGCCGGGGCGACCACGGCGCTCCTCGAGGCCGAGGCCGCCACGACGCTGTTCATCTGAGGAGGCATGGTGATGGAAGACATCCTGGTGGAGTACCGGGCCCGGGACCGCTTCCGGATCCGGATCCGGGGCCACGAGCTGCTCGTCGACCAGCCCAGGGACGCCGGCGGTGACGATATGGGCCCGACGCCCACCGAGCTGTTCATGGCGGGGGTGGCCGGGTGCGTCGGCTTCTCCGCGGAGCGGTATTTGCGCCGCCACGGCCTCGACCCCGACGGGCTCACGGTGGAGTGCAGCTTCGGCGTGAGCGACGATCCGCCCCACCGGGTGGACACCGCTCGGGTCCGCGTGCTGCTTCCGACGGGATTCCCCGACGCACGGCGCGAACCGCTCCGCCGGGCGATCTCCAGGTGCACCGTCCAGGGCACGATCGGCGAGCCCCCCGAGCTGGAGATCGAGCTGGTGGCCGACGAGCCGGTTGGGGCGGGCGTCGTCTGAGGGGTCAGTGCCCCTCGGCGGCGTCGGCCTCCTCCTTCGTCATGTGGAGGGTGCCCGGAGCGTGCTCCGGGGGCGCGTAGATCGTCACGAGCCGGAGCGGCTCGTCCCCCGTGTTGACGAAGTTGTGCCGGGTCCCCGCCTTCACCACGACCAGCGCGTTCGGGCCGATCGGACTGCCCCGGCCGTCGAGGATCGCCTCGCCTCGGCCCTCCACGAACAGGAGCGTCTGATCGACGTGATCGTGGACCTCCTCGCCGATCTCCCCTCCGGCTGGGATCGTCATCAGGACGACCTGGCTGTGCTCCCCCGTGACCACCTCGCGCCGGAACGCCTCGTTCTCGCGGGCCCGAGCCACCACGTCCAGGATGTCCATGGCTCCTCCTCCCTCAGCCGCGTCGCCGCGCCATCGGCCGGCCTCGAACCAACCCGTGGCCGGGCCCGTGTACGACCCGGATCACCCGTCCCGCGCGCTCGGCGACGAGCGTGACCGTCCTCGGTTCGGCGGCGGTCGGGATCAGGAGCGTGGTCGCGGGCGCCAGGCGGTCGCCGTCCTCTCCCCTCATCTCCCCCTCGCGCACGCTGGCCGCCGCGCCCTCGCCCTCGCCCACCTCGATCCGAAGCTCGGCGCCGGCGTCCAGGTGGGTGTCGGTGAACAGGCGGACGTCGCCGTGGACCAGGAGCGGCGACCGCGGCCCCACGAGCTCCTTCGTCCGGACGCCCGGACCCTCCTCGTACCTCGGAGCGTCGCCGTCGCGCAGGACGTTGAACGCGGTCTCCTCCGGCACGGGGTCGGTGCTGTACACGAGGATGTACGCCTTCGTGTCGACGTCGCCGTGGTTCCACTCCGAGTGGAGCATCCCACGACGGCCCTCGGTGAACTGCCCGACATCGCCGGTGTCCATGTGCCCGGTGATGCCGTTCAGCGCGTCGTCGTGATCGAGCTGGCCCTCCTCGATGTAGAAGAGCCGCTCGTTGAGCCGGTGCGGATGGTGGCCGATCCCCAGCCCGGCCTCGACCACCGAGTCGTGCACGGTGATCAGCGGGCCCGAGGCCTGGATCTCGACGAACGGGCCGACGGACTCCGCGGCGCGCAGCCCGGGCATGCCGAAGTCGCTCTCCCCGAGCACCACGTGGTCCTCGGGGCGGAGCACCAGGTAGGGACGGGTCTCGGTGGTCTCGGTGGTCATCCTCGCTCCGTTCGAACCAGGCCGCCTCGGTGATCCTTCCCGCCTCGGCCGCCATCATGCGCTCGCCGTCCGCCGCCCGCCACCCGCCGTCGCATCTCCGGAGTATCGTCGGGACGTCGAAAGGAGCGACGGATGGGTGAGCAGAACGTGTGGACCGAACGCATCAGGGTCACCGGCGACGCGCTCATGGACAAGACCCGGGAGCTGCTGCACGAGGGGAACGTTCGCCGCATCATCGTGAAGAACGCTGACGGCCAGACCGTCCTCGAGCTGCCGCTCACGTTCGGCATCCTCGGCGCGGTCGCCGCACCGTTCCTGACCGCGGTCGGGGCGATCGCGGGGCTGGCCGCGAAATGGACCGTCGAGGTCGAGCGCACCGAGCCGCCGAAGGATGCCGACGGGGCGCCTCCGGAGCCCGCTACGGGCCCAGGGCCCCCTCCAGGAACGAGCTGACCCGCTGGACCCAGTCCTCGGGCCGGACCGCCAGGGCCCGGGTGTGGCCGGCATCGGGCAGCGCCCACACCTCGGTCGTGGCCGGGGCCGCCGAGGCATGGTCTCGGTTGAAGCCCACCTCCATGGGCGTCCCCGCGATCAGCAGGACCGGCCGGGGGGCGATCCGACGCACGGCGTCCCGGAGGCCGATCGGCTGGGCGGCCGCCGTCATGAGGTCAGCCGCCCCGTACTGGAGCCACCAGTGGGGAGTGCTCAGCCATCGGCTCAGGTCCGGGGCCGGCACCGAGTGGCGGTCGGAGAAGGCCCTCATCGTGGCGCCTTCGGCCACCACCGCGCCGATCCGCGGATCCGCCGCGGCCGCGGTGAGCGCCTCCTCCCCACCCATGGACACCCCCAGGGCACCGATCCGGGCCGGATCTACCTCGGGCTGCCGGGCCAGGAACGCCAGGCCGGCCCGGACGTCGTGAACCCCGAACCATCCCCAGTCCATCGCGGTCCCTCCGCTTTCCCCGTGGCCCCGGGCGTCGAGCGCCAGCACGCCGTACCCGCGCTCGTTCAGGCGGAC
>JBQGDK010000219.1:0-3435 GCA_052039025.1 Actinomycetota bacterium | reverse complement strand
TGCGGGCGAGGACCCGGGCCGCTCGACGGGAGGTCCCCCGGAGGGCCGCCGAGATGAACGGGCGCACCTGGCCGATCATGTCCGCCGAGACCATCATGTCGAGCGCGTCCCGCTGGGCGGGCGACATCCGGCTGACGAAGGTGTCGGAGCCGATGTGATGGGCCCCGCCGGGTTGGAACTCCTCGGCCCCGAACGCCACCAGGGCCAGGCCGGCCGGCGGGCCCGCCGCGGCCAGGACCCGGGCCACCTCGAGGAGCACGGCCACGCCGCTGGCGTTGTCGTTGGCCCCGGGGGAGCCGCGGACCGTGTCGAGGTGAGTCCCGATCAGGAGCCGCACCTCGGCGGTCCCCGTCGCGGCGGCCACCAGATTCCAGGACCGACCACCCTGGGGTAGCGGGAACCCCTGGCGTTGGACCTCGTACCCGAGCGCGACGAGCCGGCCCCGAACGTACCTGGAGGCCCGCCGGTACGCGGCGGAGCCGGCCGGCCGCGGACCGATCCTCCCCGCCAGCCGCCGCACGTGCCCGAACGCCGTGTCGGCGGAGAAGGTGTCCGGGAGGGTCGCGCGCTCGGGACCCGGGTGGGCGACCGCCGGGGGTGACAGGACGGCGGTGGCCGCGAGGACGACGGCGAGGCGTCGCATCGTCGGCGCCGCTCAGCCCGCTGGGACTCGGGCCAGCGTCTCCCTGAGCCGCCTGGCCGCATCCTCGGGCGCCACCGAGTTGATCGACATCCCCGACCCGAGCTCGAACCCGGCCGGGGTCACGATCCGGGGCAGGATCCGCACGTGCCACAGGAAGAACGGCTTCGATTCCTCACCGGGCGGCGCGGAGTG
Organism: Actinomycetota bacterium; assembly: GCA_052039025.1. Lineage (GTDB taxonomy): Bacteria > Actinomycetota > UBA4738 > UBA4738 > CALAEC01 > CALAEC01. Next base: position 2,600 of record JBQGDK010000219.1, on the reverse strand, counting down.
GATGACGAGGTTGTAGTCGGGGTCGTCGGCGCCGTGGCGGATCGCCGCCACCACGTCGCGGAGCAGGTCCGCGACCTCGCGGGCCTCTGGATCCTCGAGCGAGGCGAACGACGGTCGCGGCCGCCGCGGGGTGATCCACGTCTCGAACGGCACGCCGGAGGCGAACGGCGCCATCGCCACGAAGCCCTCGCGCTCGGCGACGACCCGCTCGCCGGCCTCGAGCTCGCGGCCGAGGAGGTCGAGGTAGACGCAACGGCCGGTGTCGTCGTAATAGCGCGTGGCCACGGCGTAGCGGCGGAGGGCATCGGGAGGGGTGACCGGCGTGGCCAGGATCTGAGAATGGGGGTGGACGAGGGACGTACCGGCTCGCTCTCCGAAGTTCTTGAACACGATCACGGCCTTGATCAGCGGATCGGCGGCGAGCGTGCGGTACCGCTCCCGCCAGGTGGTCACGACGGCGGCGAGGCGGTCGACGGACATGTCGTCGAGCCGCTCGTCGTGCCGGGGGGATTCGATGACGACCTCGTGGTAGCCGACCCCATCCATCTCCCTGGCCAGGGGGTCTCCGCGCCGATGCGTCTTCCCATCCGGCCGGAGTGCCGGATACCGGTTCGGCACCACCCGGCGCTCCCACGGACCCTCCCCGGGGCTCCGCAGCACCTCCGGCGGCGTCATGTGCTCGTTCCCGGGGCAGAACGGACAACCCGGGTCGCGCCCCGGCGGCACCGGCCGCGCCGCGGTCGGCGTCTCTCCTCGGGCGTGCCCGGGCCGGATGGCCCGATCCGGCGCCAGGATCACCCACTGGTTCGTGGTCGCGTCTTGCCGGAGCATCCTGGCTCTACCGTACCAACTCGACGACTCCCGGCCGCCGCTTGAGGAACGCGGCCCGTGGGGCATGCGGCCCACGGCGGAGGGCCGGGCCGTCCGCCGTTCGTCTCAAGCGCCTCCCCCGGCGCGCCGATACCAGGAACATGGTGCGGCCCCGCACGCTTGTCGTCGACGGCAGCGCCCGCCTCCGACGACACATCCTGGCGCTGCTGGCCGCGATCCTCGTCACGGTGCCGGTCATGTCGCAGGCGGCCCAGGCCCTCACCGAGGATGAGCGGACCTTCGCGACGATGATGAACGAGGCGCGGCGCAACCACGGTGTACGCACGCTCCGGGTGACCGAGCGTCTGTCGAAGCTCGCCCGCAAGCACAGCACGCGCATGGCCAAACGAGGCCAGCTGTTCCACTCGAACCTCCGCCGCACCTTCCGGAGCTTCAGCTACCGGACGGCCGGCGAGAATATTGGCTACGGTGGCTCCCTGGCCCAGATCCTCGATGCGTTCCTGGACAGCACGCCGCACGCCCAGAACCTGCTGGGGAGGTGGCGTCGCGCCGGCATCGGCGTCGTGTGGCGGGGAAACAGCGTCTGGGTGACCCAGCTGTTCCTGGGCTGACCACCCGCCCCCCGCGGTTGCTATCGTTGAGTGGCCGTGTCAGCCGAGCACGTCACCAACGTCGACGAGGAGGACTTCGAGCAGCGGGTGATCGACGCCTCCCGCCGGGGTCCGGTGGTGGTCGACTTCTGGGCTGAGTGGTGCTCGCCCTGCCGCGTGCTCGGCCCGGTCCTGGAGCGTCTCGCCGGCGAGTACGGCGGCCGGTTCACGCTGGCCAAGGTCGACGTCGACTCGAACCAGGGGCTGGCGGCCCGGTTCGGCATCCGCGGCATCCCCGCCGTGAAGGCGTTCCGGGACGGCCGCGTGGCCGCGGAGTTCGTGGGCGCCCAGCCGGAAGACCTGATCCGGCGGTTCCTCGACGGGGTGGTGCCGTCGCCCGCGGATGATCGGGTGGCGGAGGCCCGGGTCTCCGGCTCCCCGGACGAGGCGGAGGCGGGGTTCCGGGAGGCCCTCGCCCTCGATCCGTCGAACGCCGGGGCGGTGACGGGACTGGCCCGCGTACTCCTCGACCGAGGGGAGGTCGAGGAGGCCCGGAGCCTCCTCGCATCGGTGCCCGCGGACGAGACGGTCCGTCCGCTCCTGGCCGAGCTGGACCTGCGCGAGGCGGCCCGAGAGCCCGGTGACCTCGCCGCGGCCGCCCGAGCCGCGCTCTCCGGTGAGCACCGCCACGCGCTCGAGCGCCTCCTGGCGCTCGTCGGGGAGGGCGACGGGCGGGGCGACGAGGCCAGGCGGCTGATGCTCGGGGTGTTCGACCTGCTCGGGGACCACGCGCCGCTCACGCGCGAATTCCGAGGACGGCTGGCCAGCGCCCTGTTCTGATGACCTCGATCGAGGAGTTCCAGCGCCTCGACATCCGGGCCGGAACGGTGGTGCGATGCGAGCCGTTCCCCGAGGCCCGGAAGCCGGCCTACAAGCTCTGGATCGATTTCGGTCCCGAGATCGGGACGAGGCCCTCGAGCGCGCGGCTCACCGACCTGTACCGGCCACAGGAGCTCGTCGGCCGGCAGGTCCTCGGCGTCGTGAACTTCCCCCCGCGGCAGGTCGGCCCGTTCCGGTCGGAGGTCCTGACGCTCGGTGTGTACGCGGACGGGGAGGCGGTGGTCCTGGTCGGCCCGGATCGGGAGGTGCCGAAGGGGTCCCGCCTGGGCTGATGCGGAC
>JBQGDK010000218.1:0-2684 GCA_052039025.1 Actinomycetota bacterium | reverse complement strand
AGCACCGGTGCGAGCTTCGCCTCGACCAGGCCGGCCCTCACACCGCGCACGATCTCCTCCTCGGCGAGCTCGCCTTCCTCCAGGTACTTCTCCAGCAGGCCGTCGTCGGCCTCGGCCACGGCCTCGGTCAGCTTCTCCCGGGACGGGTCGGCCTTGCCGGCGATGTCGTCGGGCCAGTCGCCCTCCTCGCCCTTCGGGCCCGAGGGGTAGCGCGACGCCTTCCTCGACAGCAGGTCGGCCACGCCCTCGAAGTCGTGCTCCTCGCCCATCGGGTACTGGAGCGGCGCGGCCTGGGTGCCGAACGACCGCACCAGGTCGTCGAGGGTCCGGTCGAATGATGCGCGTTCGCGGTCGAGCTTGTTGACGAAGAACGCCCGGGGGAGGCCATGCTCGACGGCCAGCTCCCAGACCACCTCGTGCTGGACCTCCACACCGTCGACCGCAGAGACGACGAACAGGCACGCATCGACGGCCCGGAGGGCGCCCCGGACGTCACCGATGAAGTCGGCGTACCCAGGGGCGTCGAGCACGTTGAGCTTCACCCCCCGCCACTCGATGGGGGTCATCGCCAGCGACACGCTGATCTGCCGCTTCGTCTCCTCGGGCTCGAAGTCGCTGGTGGTGTTGCCGTCCTCGACCGTGCCCATCCGGGTCACGGCGCCGCCGAGGAACAGCAGGGCCTCGGCGAGCGTGGTCTTCCCCGACCCGCCGTGGCCGACGAGGAGGACGTTGCGGATGCTGCTCTGATCGTAGGTCTTCACGCTGGCTCCCCGCTCGAGAGCCCCGATTCTAGCGCGGGCGCTCCGGGGCACCCACGGCTCGAGTGGCCCCGAGGGCCCCCTGCTACGCTCCGGGGCCGATGGATGCGGCCTCCGTCGATCGGCCCGGGCTGGGCCTCGCGCTCCTGGCGATCATCCTGCTCGGGGCGGGCGCCGCCGCGGGCCTGGTGCTCACCGGCCGCTGGGTCGCCGCCGGCGTGGTCACGGCGATCGCCGCGGCCGCCGTGACGGTCAGCGGGCGACGAGCGAAGTACACCGAGGACCGTCGCCTCACCTTCGCCGATGCGGCGGCCGAGCGGACGGGCGACGCGGTGGTCCTGGCAGCGGTGGCGTGGGCCACGATCGACGAGCCCACGGTCTCGGCCGGGGCACTGACCGCCCTGGTGCTCGGGTACCTGGCCACGTACGTCCGGGCCAAGGCCACGGGACTCGGGTTCGCGGTGCAGGAGTCGCTGATCGCCCGGGGCGTGCGCATCGCGCTCGTGGTCCTCGGCCTGGTGTGGCGCGATGCCCTGGGGCCGGCGTTGTGGGCCGCCTCGGCCGTGTCCCTGTTCTCGGTGCTGCGGGAGGCGGTCGAGGTCGGCCGGCAGGGAGAGCCGGCGTGAGCGAGCCGGAGACCGTGTCAGAGCGGATGTCGTACGGGGCCTTCGCCGCGATCGAGCGCATGGCGATGGGGCTGCCGGAGTTCGTGGGACGGCCCCTGTTCGACCTCGCGGCGGTCGCCGCGTTCCACCTCGCGCCTCGCGTCCGGGCGGTCGTGGAGGACAACCTGCGGCGGGTGCTCGGCCGTCCGAGAGGCTCCCCGGTCGTCTCCGCGGCCACCAAGGAGGCGTTCCGTTCCTACGCACGCTACTGGTACGACTCGTTCCACATCAGGGTGATGCCGGACGAGGCGTTCCTGCCGAGGGTGCGGTTCGTTGGCCTCGAGCACATCGAGCGGGCCCTGGCGGCTGGCCGGGGGGCGGTGCTGACCCTGCCGCACCTGGGGAACTGGGACGTTGCCGGTCGCTGGGTGGCGGCCTCGGGGATGTCGATGACCGCGGTGGCCGAGCTGCTCCGCCCCGAGCGACTGTTCCGCTTGTTCCTGGAGCACCGCCGAGCCCTCGGCATCGGGATCGTGGCCCTGGCCGACGAGCGGCGGGTGGCCGACGAGCTCATCCGCCTGATCGGGAGGAACGAGCTGATCGCGCTGGTGGCCGACCGCGACCTCACCGGACGTGGCGTGCCCGTGGAGATGTTCGGCGAGACGCGCAGGCTCCCGGCCGGCCCGGCGATGCTGTCGCTGCTCACCGGTTCGCCCCTGCACCCGGCGGCCTGCTACGACCTCGAGGGCGGGTGGCTCGTCGACGTGGGGGAGCCGCTCGAGGTCGAGCGATCCGGTTCGATGCGGGCCGACGTCACGGCGCTCACGAGGCTGCTGGCCAAGCGGTTCGAGCGATCGATCTCCGCGACGCCCACCCAGTGGCACATGTTCCAGCGGGCCTGGGAGTCCGCCCCCGAGCGCGATGCCGACGCCGCCGCCGCGGCGACCGGCGGCTCGCCATGAGGATCGCCCTGGCGTGTCCCTATGCCTGGGACGCGCCGGGGGGCGTGCAGACCCACGTCCGTCAGCTGGCCGGCCGGTTGCGGGCTCGCGGGCACGATGTGCTCGTGGTGACTCCCTCGTCCACCCGGCCGGAGGAGTCCTTCGTGCGGTCGGTGGGCCGCCCGATCCGGATCCCCTATAACCAGTCCGTGGCCCCGGTGGCGCCAACCCTTAGGGCGCGGAGCCGGGTCCGGGCCGCGCTCCGCGGGTTCCGGCCGGACGTCGTCCACGCGCATGAGCCTCTGATCCCCGGTGTGGGGATGTTCGCGGTCCGGGCCACAGATCGCCCGGTCGTCGGCACGTTCCACGCGTTCGCCGAG
>JBQGDK010000217.1:0-6481 GCA_052039025.1 Actinomycetota bacterium | reverse complement strand
TTCCGGTAAGGGCGCGCCGGGAGGGATTCGAACCCCCGACCCGCGGCTTAGAAGGCCGCCGCTCTGTCCGCTGAGCTACCGGCGCCCGGAACCATTGTACGGTCCGACCCCCGGCCGTGGTCTTGACGAGGCAAGCCCCATACCCGATAGTGCCCCTCGCCGAACGGAAAAGGGGGATCCGCATGGGCATGTTCGCACCGATCACATGGGCCGGCCGGGCGTACAAGTGGCTCTACATCACGGCGATCATTGAGCTCGTCCTGGCAGGCGTGTTCCTGGTCATCGGGCTCAACAACGACCTGTTGCGCGGCGGCTTCACCCTGACCGCGGCGATCCTGGGGGTCACCGGGATCGGCCTGTTCCTGTGGGGCCGGCGGTGGGCCCGAGGGTACAAGGACGCCCAGCGGCTCAAGGTTTCGGGTGTGCCCGGCCAGGCCACGATCATGGGCATGCGGCAGACCGGCGTGTACCTGAACGAGCAGCCCCAGATCGAGCTGAACCTCCAGGTCCAGACGGAGATGCACGGCCCGTACCAGGTGACGGTCCGCGAGTACGTGCCGCTGATGCTCCTGGGGACGCTCGGCTCGGGCCGGCCCCTCCCGGTGAAGGTGGATCCGGCGGATCCGCAGAAGCTCGTGATCGAGTGGGAGAACGCACTGTCCGGCGGGATGCCAGGCATGGGCACGGCCCCGATGCCGGTGACCCCGCCATCCGAGGCCGACACCACGCGGTACGACCCCCAGGCCCGCCAGGCGGAGAAGGAGCGCCTGCTGGCCACCGGCGTGGCGGGGAGGGCCACGGTGACCTCGGCCCGGGCCACGGGGAGCGTGGACTCCGAGGGACGGCCCGTGTACGACCTGACGCTGACGATCGAGATCCCCGGCCAGACGCCGATGCAGGGCCCCGCCCGGACCGGGGTCCCGACGGACCGGGTATCCCAGCTGGAGGCGGGGGACACGGTGGCGATCAAGGCGGACCCGGCGAACCCGACCGCGATGACGATCGACTGGGAGAACTCCTAGACCGGGATGACGAATCCGGCTCGGACGGGCTGGGCTCTTTCACCGGGGATCCCCTGACGAGCGGGGGCCTTCGACGGTGGAGCGGGTGAGGGGAATCGAACCCCCATCACCAGCTTGGAAGGCTGGGGCTCTACCATTGAGCTACACCCGCGAGACTCGTCAACTGTAACAACCGGTCGACCCGTCAGCAGGCTCGGGCCTGGGGGATCCTTGTCAGAGGCTCCTGTCAACTCCAACTGCCACCGCATCCGAACGCACCAGCGGCTGACGAGTCGAGCCTCCGTCTAGAATCGGTCAAGCGGGGCGTAGCGCAGCCTGGTCAGCGCGCGGCGTTTGGGACGCCGAGGTCGCCGGTTCGAGTCCGGCCGCCCCGACCACCCGCAGGTCACGCGCGGCCACGCTCGAGCCGCTCCCGGCCCCCGGCCCGCGACCGCCGTGGTCCGGTGGCCCCGCAGCCCCCTCGCCTATAATCGCGGGGCGCTTCGGCGCGTCCCCCATGCAGACCACCCTCGAGAACGTCGACAAGCACCGGGTGAAGCTGACCGTCGAGGTGCCTCCCGAGGAGACCTCGCCGGTCCTCGACCTCGCCTACCGGCACCTGGCCGCGCAGGTCAACGTGCCGGGGTTCCGCAAGGGAAAGGTCCCCCGGAAGATCATCGACGCCCAGGCCGGCCGCGGTGCGATCCTCCAGGAGTTCCTCGACCACGCCCTCCCCACCTTCTACCTCCAGGCCGTGCGCGAGCACGCCCTGGCTCCGATCGCCGACCCCGAGTTCGACGACGTCGACGTGTCCGACGTCGAGGCCACCGGCCTCCGTTTCACCGCGCAGGTCGAGGTCCGACCGAGGGTTGAGCTGGCCGAGTCCGACTACAAGGGGATCCACATCGACCGCCCGCCCGCGGAGGTCTCGGAGGCCGAGGTCGACGACCAGCTCGATCGCCTGCGGGAGCGGTTCGCCGAGCTGGAAAGCATCGGCCGGCCGGCGGCGCGAGGCGACTACGTCGTGGCGGACATCCGGGCCACGATCGGCGGCGACGAGGAGGTCCCCGAGCTGTCGGGCCAGGGGGTCCTGTACGAGGTCGGGAGCGGGGGGCTGGTCCCGGAGCTCGACGGGGAGCTCGAGGGCACCCGCCCCGGAGGGATCCACAAGGTCGGGGCGAAGCTGCCGGAGCGGTTCGGCAACCGGGCCGGCCGCGACGTGGCATTCTCGGTGCTCGTGAAGGAGGTCAAGGGAAAGAAGCTCCCTGCCCTCGACGACGAGTTCGCCCGGACGACTTCGGAGTTCGACTCGCTCGACGCCCTCCGGGCGGACGTTCGGGAGAAGCTCGGCGAGCTGAAGCTGGCCCAGGCCGACGCCAGGCTGCGGGACGAGGCACTCCGGCTCCTGGCCGCGAAGGTCGAGGTCGTGGAGCTCCCGGACCGCCTCGTGGATGGCGAGACCGAGGCCCGGGTGGAGTCGGCCCGCCGTCGGGCAGAACGACAGGGGGTCAGCCTCGAGGAGTTCCTGCGGGCCGCCGACGTCGAGGAGCTGCAGTTCCGTTCGGACGCCCGAGCCCACGCGATCCGGGCGATCCGTGCCGACCTGGCCCTGGAGGCCGTGGCCCGGGCCGAGGGCCTCACGGTCTCCGACGAGGACCTCGACAGCGTGGTCAGGGCGATCGCCGAGGACGTGGAGAGGAGCCCGAAGGAGGTCCGCCGTCAGCTCGAGGCCGGTGGACAGATCACTTCGCTGGCCGGTGATATCATCCGAGACAGAGCCCTCACCCTCGTTGTCGAGCACGCCGAGGTTGCAGGGGCCGACTCCGAGGAGACCGAAGGGAAGGACGGATGAAGAACTACCTCGTTCCAGTCGTGATCGAGCAGACGAACCGGGGGGAGCGCTCCTTCGATATCTACTCGCGTCTCCTCAAGGACCGGATCGTCTTCCTTGGCACCCCGATCGACGATCAGGTGGCGAACCTGATCATGGCCCAGCTGATCCACCTCGAGTCCGAGGACCCCGAGAAGGACATCAACATCTACATCAACTCGCCCGGCGGCGACATCACCTCGCTGTTCGCGGTGTACGACACGATGCAGTACATCAAGTCGGACGTGTCGACGATCGTCATGGGGCAGGCGGCCTCCGCGGCGGCCGTCCTCCTCGCGGCGGGGACGAAGGGAAAGCGCTACGCGCTCCCGCACTCGCGCGTGCTGATCCACCAGCCTCACGGGCAGGCCGGGGGACAGGCCGTGGACATCGAGATCCAGGCCAAGGAGATCCTCCGGTACCGTCAGCTGCTCGACGAGATCCTCGCCGAGCACACGGGCCAGGCCCTCGACAAGGTCAAGAAGGACACCGACCGGGACTTCATCATGACGGCGGAACAGGCCAAGGACTACGGGATCGTGGACGACATCATCTCGTCGAGGACGCTCGTCGAGATGCGCGCCGGAGGCAACGGACAGGCGTAGGATACGAGCCCGAGGACAGGGGAAGCCGAGCGAGGGAGCCGTGGCCAAGTTCGGAGATTCGGACCTTCTGAAGTGCTCCTTCTGCGGGAAGTCGCAGAAGCAGGTGAAGAAGCTCATCGCCGGCCCCGGTGTCTACATCTGCGACGAGTGCATCGACCTGTGCAACGAGATCATCGAGGAGGAGCTGTCCGAGACCTCGGAGCTGAAGCTCGAGGAGCTCCCCAAGCCCCGTGAGATCTACGAGTTCCTGAACGACTACGTCATCGGGCAGGAGCAGGCCAAGAAGGTCCTGTCGGTGGCGGTGTACAACCACTACAAGCGGATCCAGGTTGGGCCGCAGGACGACGTCGAGCTCCAGAAGTCGAACATCCTGTTGCTCGGTCCGACCGGGTGCGGCAAGACCCTGCTGGCCCAGACGCTGGCGAAGATGCTGAACGTGCCGTTCGCCATCGCCGACGCCACCGCGCTCACCGAGGCCGGTTACGTCGGCGAGGACGTCGAGAACATCCTGCAGAAGCAGATCCAGGCCGCGGACTACGACGTCAAGCGGGCCGAGACCGGCATCATTTACATCGACGAGGTCGACAAGATCGCTCGGAAGTCCGAGAACCCCTCGATCACCCGGGACGTCTCGGGTGAGGGCGTCCAGCAGGCCCTGCTGAAGATCCTCGAGGGCACCACGGCGAGCGTCCCGCCCCAGGGCGGACGCAAGCACCCTCACCAGGAGTTCATCCAGATCGACACGACGAACGTGCTGTTCATCTGCGGCGGTTCCTTCGCAGGCCTGGAGAAGCTGGTCGAGTCGCGGGTGGGGACGAAGGGTGTGGGCTTCGGCGCCGACGTGCGCCGGGTCGAGGAGAAAGACCTCGGCGAGATCCTCGGCCGGGTCCTCCCCGAGGACCTCCTGAAGTACGGCCTGATCCCCGAGTTCGTGGGCCGGCTCCCGGTGATGACCCACGTGCACAACCTCGACAAGCAGGCGCTCGTCGACATCCTGACGAAGCCGAAGAACGCCCTGGTGAAGCAGTACCGCAAGTTCTTCGAGTTCGACAACGTCGAGCTGGAGTTCCGGGGGGAGGCCCTGGAGGCCATCGCCGACCAGGCGATGCTCCGGGGGACCGGCGCCCGAGGACTCCGGGCCATCATGGAGGAAGTTCTCCTCGGCGTGATGTACGACCTGCCGTCGCGGAAGGACGTCCACAAGTGCGTGATCGACGGCGACGTCGTCATGGACGGCGTGAACCCCACCCTGGTCCCCAAGTCCGAGTCCCGCCCCCCGCGGCCCCGCCGGGAGCGCTCCGCCTGAGCGGGTGGCCCCCGCCGAGGTCCACGTCCTGTTCGAGGGGTACGTCGGTGACCACACCGCCAGCACGGTCGCCTTCATCCGGGACGGCGGTCAGCGGATCGTGTGGGACCCCGGCATGGTCCCCTCGCAGAAGGTGATCCTGGAGCCGCTCGGCCGCCACGGCGTCGAGCCCGGCGACGTCACGGACGTGATCGTGTCCCACCACCATCCGGACCACACCCTGAACGTGGGGATGTTCCCGAACGCCCGGGTCCACGACCACTGGGCCTGGTATCAGGGTGACCGCTGGGTGAACCGGGAGTGCGATGGGTTCGAGGTGTCGCCGTCGGTGGGTCTGGCCCGGACCCCCGGCCACACCGCCGAGTGTCTCACGGTGATGGTCGGCACGGCCGAAGGGGTGGTGGCCCTGACCCACCTGTGGTGGTCGGCGGAGGGGCCACCCGAGGACCCCTACGCGGACGACCCGGCCGCTCTCCACGAGTCCCGGGAGCTGGTCCTGGCCGTGGCCGACCTGGTGGTGCCGGGCCACGGAGCGATGTTCCGCCCCCTTGGCTCGACCCCGCGCTGAGCGCGGGTACACTCCGATGATGGCCGGGATGCCGCCGGCGTACGAGCCGGCCGAGGTCGAGAAGCGGTGGTACGCCGCGTGGCTCGACCGTGGCCTGTTCCGGGCCGAGCCGAACCCCGACCGGAAGCCCTACTGCATCGTCCTCCCGCCCCCGAACGTCACCGGGGCCCTCCACATGGGCCACGCCCTCGACCACACCCTCCAGGACGCGATCATCCGCCGGAAGCGGATGCAGGGGTTCGAGACGCTGTGGCTCCCCGGCACCGACCACGCCGGGATCGGGACCGAGGTCCTGGTCCGCCGCCAGCTCGCCGAGGAGGGGATCGACCCCTTGGAGATCGGCCGCGACGCGTTCATCGAGCGCGTCTGGGCGTGGAAGGAGCGGTACGGGGGCACGATCGTCGAGCAGATGAAGCGCCTGGGCAGCTCGTGCGACTGGGATCGTCTGCGATTCACCATGGACGAGGGGCTCCAGCGGGCGGTCCGGGTGGCGTTCGTCCGCCTGTACGACGACGGGCTGATCTACCGGGGCGAGCGGATCATCAACTGGTGCCCGACCGACAGGACGGCGCTGTCGGACTCTGAGGTCGAGCACCGCGAGGTCGACGGCGAGCTCGTCACGTTCCGGTACCCGCTGGCCGACGGCGCCGGCCACATCGACGTGGTCACGACCAGGGTCGAGACCATGCTCGGCGACACCGGCGTCGCCGTGCACCCCGGGGACGAGCGGTACCGGGACGAGGTCGGGAGGGCCGTGCGGCACCCGTTCACCGGCGAGGATCTCCCGATCGTGGCCGACGAGGTGGTGGACCCGGCATTCGGCACCGGCGCGGTGAAGGTCACGCCGGCCCACGACCTTACCGACTTCGACATCGCCGAGCGCACGGGCCTCCGTCGGAGCAACATCCTGAACGCCGACGGAACGATCTCGGACGCCGCGCCGGAGCGGTTCCGCGGCCTCGACCGGTACGAGGCCCGGACGCGGGTGCTGGAGGCGCTCCGCGAGCACGGCCTGGTCGTGGCCGAGGAGCGCCCGTACCGGCATCCCGTCGGCCACTGCTACCGGTGCGGGAGCGAGATCGAGCCGTGGCTCTCGGGGAAGCAGTGGTTCGTGGCGGTGGAGCGGCTCAC
>JBQGDK010000216.1:0-5672 GCA_052039025.1 Actinomycetota bacterium | reverse complement strand
GCCATCGCCGGCGGCTGCGGGCTCGCGGTCTCGCCGCCGGGCGACCTTCCCGCACACGTGTGGCTGTTCTCGGAGTCGGCCTCGAGGGCCGTCGTGTGGCTGGAGCCCTCCTCCGCTTCGGCGTTCGAGGCCCTGGCCCGGGACGGGGGCGTCCCGATCGAGCGGCTTGGGGAGAGCGGGGGCCCCCGCATCGTGATCGGCGACGAGATCGACCTGGCGGTGACGGAGGCCGCGGCGGCCCACGAGGAGGCGCTCCCGCGGCTGCTCGAATCAGGGCGGTCGGCGGGGTAGCCGATGGTACGATCGCACCGGGTGAACGGGGATAGCCCGCGCGAGGCGTGCGGCCTCTTCGGGGTCTGGGCTCCGGGCGAGGACGTCGCCAGGCTCGCCTTCTTCGGGCTCTACGCGCTCCAGCATCGGGGCCAGGAGTCCGCCGGCATCGCGGTCTCGGACGGGAGCAACATCCTGGTGTACCGGGAGCTCGGCCTGGTCTCGCAGGTCTTCGACGAGCGAACGCTCTCCACGCTCCAGGGCGACCTGGCCATCGGCCACAACCGGTACTCGACCACCGGCTCCACGACCTGGGAGAACGCCCAGCCCGCGTTCAAGACCGACGGCGCTCGCGGCCTGGCGCTGGGGCACAACGGCAATCTCGTGAACACCGAGGAGCTGGCCGAGCGGGTGGGCCGCCGAGGGCCGGCCACCACGGACTCCGATCTGGTGGCGTCGCTGCTGGCCGCGGAGGGGGACGATCTGGAGACCGCCGCGCTCCGGGTCCTGCCGACGCTCCTGGGTGCGTTCTCGTTCGTGCTCATGGACGAGCGGACCGTGTTCGGGGCGCGGGACCCCCACGGCCTCCGGCCGCTGGCGATCGGGCGGTTGGAGGGAGGCTGGGTGCTGGCATCGGAGACCGCCGCGCTCGACATCGTCGGGGCCGAATACGTCCGGGAGGTCGAGCCAGGCGAGCTCGTGATGCTGGACGACCGGGGACTCCGATCCGTCCGGTACGCCGGGAGTCCCCGCGCGGCGCTGTGTCTGTTCGAGTTCGTGTATCTGGCCCGGGCCGACTCGCGCCTGTACGGTCGGACCGTGCACCAGGCCCGCCGGGGGATGGGCCGACGGCTGGCCCGGGAGGCGCCGGCACCCGCCGACGTGGTGATCCCGGTGCCCGACACCGGGCACTCCGCCGCGGCAGGCTTCGCCGAGGAGTCCGGCATCCCGTACGGCGAGGGCCTGATCAAGAACCGGTACGTGCACCGAACGTTCATCGAGCCGACGCCGGGCCTCCGCCAGCGCGGGGTGCGCCTGAAGCTCAACCCGCTGGCCGACGCGATCCGGGGGAAGCGGTTGGCCGTGGTCGACGACTCGATCGTGCGGGGCACCACGACCCGCCAGATCGTCCAGATGCTGCGGGACGCCGGAGCGCGGGAGATCCACATGCGGGTCACGAGCCCGCCGATCCGGTGGCCCTGCTACTACGGGATCGACATGTCGACACCCGATGAGCTCGTGGCGGCCGGCAAGGCGGTCGAAGAGATCCGCGACTTCATCGGCGCCGACTCGCTCGCGTACCTCTCGTTGCCGGCCCTGCTCGACGCCACTGGCGCTCCGTCCGACACGTTCTGCCGCGCGTGCTTCGACGGCGAGTACCCCATCCCGGTCCCCCACCGGACCCCCTCGAAGCACCTGCTCGAACGGGAGTAGCGAGGTGACCGGCGCCTACGGGCGGGCCGGGGTTGACCTCGCCGCCGGGGCCGACGCGGTCTCGATGATCCGGGAGGTGGCCGCCACCGCCACCCGCCCCGAGGTCGTCGAGGGCGTGGGGGGCTTCGCCGGCCTGTTCCGGATCGGCGACGGCCGGCTCCTGGCCGCGGCGGCCGACGGCGTCGGGACGAAGGTCGAGGTGGCTCGGATGGCCGGGCGTCTCGACACCGTCGGCATCGACGCCGTGGCCATGTGCGCGACCGACGTGGCCACGACCGGTGCCGAGCCGCTGTTCTTCCTCGACACCGTGGTGGTGGAGCGCCTGGTCCCCGAGGATGTCGCCGCGATCGTGGCGGGCGTGGCAGAGGGATGCCGCCGGGCCGGCTGCGCGCTCCTGGGGGGCGAGACCGCGGAGCACCCCGGGCACCTCGTCGAGGGTGGGTTCGACGTGTCCGGCTCCTGCGTCGGGATCGTCGAGGAGGACCTGCTGCTCGGGCCGGCCCGGGCCCGGCCGGACGACGTGCTCGTGGGGCTGCGCTCCTCGGGCCTGCACGCGAACGGGTTCAGCCTGGTCCGGTCGGCGGTGGCGGCGTTGAGCCTCGACGCGGTGCCCGAGGGGTTGGGTCGTCCGCTGGCCGAGGAGCTGCTCGAGCCGACCCTGATCTACGCCCCTGCGGTGGTCGACGCGGCCCGGCGGGGGCTGGTGCACGCGGCCGCCCACATCACCGGGGGCGGCCTCCCCGGCAACGTCCCCCGCGCGCTGCCGCGCGGCCTCGGGGCCTCGCTGGACCGAGGGGCCTGGCATCCCCACGAGGTCTTCGGGTTCGTGGCCCGCCGTGCCGATGTCTCCCTGGAGGACCTGTTCGAGACGTTCAACATGGGGCTCGGGATGGTGCTGGTGACCGCGCCCGAGGAGGCCGAGGAGCTTGCCGCGGTGGTCGGCGGGCACGGCTTCGAGGCTGCCGTGGTGGGCCGGGTGACGGAGGAGCCGGGGGTCCGCCTCCGGTGAACGAGCGCTCGGTCGTCACCGAGAGCGAGGTCCGGGCCCCGGTCCTCGAGGAGGTCCAGAGCCGGCGTCGCCAGCTGTTCCGTCTGCTCCTTTTGGTCCTGGTCCTGGTGGGCGCCGGGGTGGTGCTGCTGTCGCTGGCCGAGCGCCTGCTGGGCCGGGAGCCGCCCGAATGGCTGTCACCGGACGCCCTCCGGGTCGCCTTCGTCCTCCTGGCCGTGGCCTTCGGGCTCTACGTGCGGGAGAAGGCGCAGGCTCTGGAGCGGGTGGAGCGTGCCCTGATCGAGGAGCGCGTCCTGTCGACGGCGCTGTCGAACCGGGTCACCGAGATGACCGCGATCTCCCGGGCCGGCAGGGCCGTGGCCTCGACGCTGTCCCTCGATGACCTCCTCCAGCTGATCCTCCGGTCCGCCCAGGACCTGTTGGGCGCCACCGAGGGTTCCGTGATGCTGTTCGACGACGCGAAGACGTCGCTCCGGATCGCGGCCTCGGTCGGCCTGTCCCCGGATGCCCCGAGGCGGAAGATCTCCGTGGGGGAGGGGGTGGCCGGGTGGGTCGCCGAGTTCCGGGAGGCCGTGATCCTCCGGGGCGATGTGTCCGACCCCCGGTTCCGGCGGCTCGCGCCGAAGGACCGGACCGTCCGTTCGGCGATGTCGGCCCCGCTGTACGCGCGATCCGAGCCTGTCGGCGTCCTGAACGTGAGTGTGTCCGAGGGCGAGCGCGTCTACACCGAACATGACCTTCGGGCCCTCACGGTCTTCGCGGAGCATGCGGCCATCGCCATCGCCAACGCCAGGCTGTTCGAGCGGGAGCGAGCCGCATCCGAGCGGCTGGCCGAGGTCGACGCCCGCCGGCGGGAGTTCATGGCGGTGATGACCCACGACCTGAAGTCGCCGCTGACCTCGATCATGGGGTACGTGCGGCTGCTCAACCAGCTCGGAGAGAACGCCACCGTCGAGCAGGCCCGGGAGTTCAACCGGGTGATCGAGAAGCAGGCGGGCCGGATGCTCGACATGATCGAGCAGCTGCTCATGGCCACGAGCGTCGAGGAGGGCGCCCAGGTCCTGTCCCGGGAGCCCCTGGACCTTCGCGCCGTCATCGGCGAAGAGGTGGCCGCCTTCGCCGGGGTGCTCGGCGACCGTGTGATCGACATGCGGATCCCCGAGGACCTGCCGGTCGTGTACGGGGACCGGAGCGCGATCGAGCACATCGTGGCGAACCTCCTCGACAACGCGGTGAAGTACTCGCCGGACGGCACCGCGATCGAGGTCGAGGCCGGCGCTACCCCCGACGAGGTCCGGGTGAGCGTGACGAACGGCGGGAGGGGGATCCCCGCCGAGGTCCTCCCGAACGTGTTCGAGCGCTACAAGCGAGGCGACGGCGAGGCCAGCGAGGGTAGCGTCGGCCTGGGCCTGTTCATCGTCCGCAGCCTCACCCAGGGCCACGGCGGACGGGTGTGGGCCGAGAACCGCGAGGGGGGCGGTACCCGGATCACGTTCACGCTGCCCCTCCGCCGGGAGACCTAGGCACCGGGGCGAGGGGTCACCGGGCGGCCGTGGCGGACGCCCTTCTCCGGCACGCGCACGAGCCGCCCGTGGCGGTCCTCGACCACGAACGTCCTGGCGGCGTCGTCGAACCACCGAAGGACGCCCACGACCTCGGACAGGTAGCCGTTCGGGAGCTCGTACTGGAAGCTCACCCGCGAGCCGACGTGCTCGGGTGTGACCCGGTTCGGCATGGCCTCAGCGTAGCGCAGGCGCCGGCACCCGGGCGATGACGCCGGCCGGCGGCTCGGGGTAGGCGTCGGGGTGGACGGCCCAGGCCAGCGCCTCCAGGCCGTCGATCAGACGGGGCCCCGGCCGAGAGAAGTACGACGACGCGTCGGTGGCGAACACGGTGCCGCCGGCGTATGCCGTGGTCTCGCGGAGCTCCGGGACGGCGTAGAGCCGGACGGCCTCCTCCTCGGCCTCGGGGAGGTAGTACCCGCACGGCATGGACACGACCACCTCCGGCGAGGCGTCGGCGATCTGGCGCCACGTGACCTGGTGGGAGCGCTCCTTCGGCTCGCACAGGAGCGGGACCCCGGCGGCGAGCCGGATCATCTCCGGGATCCAGTGCCCCCCGACGAAGGGCGGCTCGAACCACTCCAACGCGAACGTGCGGATCTCCGGGAGCCGGACGGCCCGGGCTCGCACCCCCTCGATCCGGTCTCGGAGCGAGCCAACGAGCTCCCGGGCCCGGGCCTCGGTCCCGGTGGCCCGGCCCACCTCGAGGAACGAGTCGAGGACCTCGTCGAGCCCCGTCGGGTCCAACGACACGACCTCGGCCCGGCAGCCGAGCTCCTCGAGGGCCCGCTCCACCTGCCCCGACGGGACCGCGCACACCCTGCACAGGTCCTGGGTCAGAATCAGGTCGGGTTGGATCGTGGCGATCAGCTCCTTGTTCAGGACGTACAGCGGGTCCCGCCGGTCCATCCGCTCGTTCACGGCGGCGTCGATCTCCGCGGCCGACAGCGGCCGGTCGGTGGGCAGCGCGGTCTCGGAGACGACGGGCTTCGTCCTGGCCTCGGGCGGATGGTCGCACTCGAAGGTGACCCCGGAGAGATCGTCGCCGAGGCCGAGCGCGAACACCAGCTCGGTGGCGGAGGGGAGCAGCGAGACGATCTTCACCTGGCCAGGCCGCCCAGGCGGAACGGGCTCTCCAGGAGCTCGCGCAGGGCAGTCATGGCCCGGTCGGCGTCGGCCCCGTCCATGATCCGGTGGTCGAAGGTGAGGGCGAGTGTCACCGCGGCCCGGGCCTCCACCCGGCCGTCGACGACCATCGGCCGCGGGCCGATCTTGCCCACGCCGAGGATCGCGGCCTCGGGGTGGTTGATGATGGGGGTGCCGGCCTCGGACCCGAACACCCCGTAGTTCGAGACCGTGATCGTGCTGCCGGTGAGCTGCTCGGGGGTGGCCCTTCC
>JBQGDK010000215.1:0-2624 GCA_052039025.1 Actinomycetota bacterium | reverse complement strand
GTGTTCTGCAACACGCGAGCGGCGACCGGGTGCCGCTCGGCCTGGTAGGTGTCCAGCAGGCTTTCCGGCGACGTCTCGTGGACCACCTGGGCCAGCTTCCATCCCAGGTTCACCGCATCCTGCACGCCGATGTTGAGCCCCTGCCCGCCCACCGGGTAATGCACGTGTGCGGCGTCCCCCGCGAGCAGCACACGTCCCTCCCTGTACGACGCCGCCTGCCGGGTCATGTCCGTGAACCGGGAGATCCAGGTCGGGCTGTGCACCCCGTAGTCCGTTCCCCACACCGAGACGAGGGCGCCGCTGAGATCACGCAGGGTGGGCTCAGCGGTCTGTCCTGCATATCGCTCGGTCACCACCACCCCCACCCGCGTCCCGTCCCCCAGCCTGCCCAGGGCTTGTGTGCCGTTGTCGTCATGGCGGATGCCCCACTCCGGCTCCTGACTCATCTCGACCTCCGCGATCAGCGAGCTGACCGTCGGGTCCCAGCCGGGGAACTCGATGCCCGCGGCCTTGCGGATCAGGCTGCGACCGCCGTCGCATCCGACGAGGTATCGCGCCCGCAGCGACCGGCCGCCGGACAGCTCGACGTCGACGCCGGTGTCGTCCTCGGCGAAACCCGTCACGTCCCGTTCGCGGGCGATCGGCACTCCCAGCTCGGTGGCCCAGCCGGCCAGGATCTCCTCGAAGCGCTGCTGCCCCAGCGCGAGGCCGTAGTTGTGCCGGGTGGGGAAGTCGATGATGTCCAAGGGGGTCCCGGCGAAGCTCTGGACCTGCATCGCCTGGCCCTCCGCGAGGAACCGATCGGCGATCCCCCGCTGATCGAGCACCTCGATGGTGCGTGCGTGCAGGCCGCGCGCACCCGACCGGGCGAGGTCCTGGTTGGGCCGCCGCTCGACGATGGCCACGTCGACCCCCCCCAAGGCCAGCTCGCCCGCCAGCATCAGCCCGGTCGGGCCGCCGCCGGCGATCACCACCGCATGCTCGGTCATAGGCACGCCCCGGCCCGATACGTCCACGACACCTCACGCATTTCGCTGCTCCCATTTCGTGGGTCTTCGCTTGCGGCTGGCGATTATGCGGCACGCCCCGGGGCTTGCCGCAAGCCCCCTCGGCGGCATAGATTGGAAGTGGAGAGGAGCGGTAACGGCCTTTCCCTTGTCGTCCAGTGCGGACGAAGAACCCCTCGCGAAGGCGCTTTAGTGAGTAGGGCAGGATACGGCGCCACCGGAGGTGTGAGATGGCGGATCAGCGAACACATCTCGAGATGCTCCTCGAGTTCCCGCTCATGCACGCGTTGTTCGGTCGCCGAGCCCGACGCTTCGGACTGGGGATGGAGATCCCGTCCGGGCCGATGGCCTTCCGCTCCGAGCAGGAGCCTCTGCCTCTGTCGGACCAGGAGGAGCTCATCCTCGTTGCGGCGGCCACCGGTGTCTCCGGATGGAGCTTCGGCGTTCCCTTCGGTCCAAGAACTCCGGAGTCTCATGCGGAGTTCACGCTTCGGTTCACCGGGCGTACGGCACCAACCGCGGCCGGCCTCGGCACCCCCGCACTGTTCTTCACCAACGACGAGGGCTGCTATTGCACCCGCACACGCGATGTCCTGCCGGGCTTGATGCAGGAGCTGAACGGGGAGCCGGCGAACCTGGAGCGGATCCTCGAGGTATGCCACGATCACATCACCCGGATCAGGGATGGACGCCTGGACATCCCCTCTGCCCCTCCCCACGTCCTCCCACCCAACCTGTGGTGGGCGAACAAGCCGGGCTCGACCGTGTTCATGCCCGTCGGCGACGCTAGCGAAGAGTGTCTCGGATTCCTGGGACTCATGATCCGACACGGTGTGATGGTGGTGGATCACGAGAGCGGCCGCCCCGCCGGCGATCTCGAACCCTTCGTCCGGTCCGGCCTCCTCGATGAGGCGAAGCGCCTCCCCATCTCCGAGTTGTTGTCCGACGTGCACGAGAGCCTGTGTCTCGAGCTCGCGTTCATGGGCCACAACATCGTCCTTGTCTTGCAGGCGCTCGGGCTGGGCGGTCTGTACTTCAACGGCATCGACGGGCTAAGCGTGCTCGGCGCCAGCGCCGCCGATGGCGTCTCCGGACTTGGGTTCCGGTTCGTCGAGGACGAGCGCTGGGTCACCCCCAACCCAGTAGGTCTGGACGGCGTCTACGAAGCTCTCTGTCCCCCCAACTACCCCGACATGCGTGCCGCCGTCGAAGCATTCGTCGAACGGAAGTTCGGACGGCATGGCGCCTACGATCCTGATGTGCCCGGACCCTGGCGAGAGCCGAGCCGTGTGAAGGCGACCGTCTCCGCGTACAGCGCCGAGTTCGTGGACTGCATGGCCGAGATGGCACAGTACCTGTACGACAAGTACGGCAAGTTCCCGGGGAACCGGAGCACCATCGTGCTGCCGGGATTCGTGCAAGCGCACCACATCGACACGGACTTCTACGACCGGCACTACAGGGAGGGCGCCTACCTGCCGTCACACGCGCATCACGCGAAGCACTGGCACGGTCGAGGAGGCATGTAGAGACGGTCCCTCCCCTTGTTGTCCGGGCAGTACGAGAGTGGACACCGCAAGATGCGGGGTCACCGCGGGGCACATCTCGGCCAGCGCC
>JBQGDK010000214.1:0-2033 GCA_052039025.1 Actinomycetota bacterium | reverse complement strand
AGGAGCAGGAGGCCTTCATCGACCTCGGCGCCGCCGGCGAGGTGGACCTCGTCTCCACGCCCCTGTACGTGGTGAGGCTGGACGCCACGGCCGCCCGAGCGGGGGGCTTCGCGGAGAAGACGCCCGTGCCGCGGGTGCGGCTGGCCCCGGACGGGTCGGCCGCCGTGGAGACGGAGGTGAGGCTGGCGAACCGGGCCCCCGACGGCCCGCCCGGCCATCTGCTGGGGGAGGGGACCACCGGCGATCCGGTCGGGTACTTCGCCGCGTTCGTGAACGTCTACCTTCCCGAGGGCGCCGCCGGCGTGGAGACCTCCGTCGAGCCGGGGGTATTCCTGGGGCTGATCGAGGAGGAGTTCGATCACCCGGTGGCCATGGAGCTCCTGGGGGCTCCCGCGGGGGGCCGGGCCACGATGACGGTCAGATACCAGATCCCCGGGGCCCTGGTCCGCCGGGGTGGCCTGTGGGAGTACCGCCTGGGCTACCTTCCCCAGCCGGCCCTCAGCCCCACGGGGGTGGAGGTGGAGGTCGCCCTCCCGCCGGGGGCCCAGGTCGTGGACACCTCCCCCGGCCTGACGGCCTCCGGCCCGGTGGCGCGGTTCCGGGGTGCCCCGCCGGCCCCGATGGAGATCTGGATCCGGTTCCGGCTTCCTTCCTGAGGACGGCCGAGTTGATTGGCGAATGGGCCGTTTGGTAGGGTCGGAGACTGGCGAGTGTGTGGGCATCCACTCCGAAGGGAGGAGAGCATGAGGAAGCCTGCTACCCGGCTGCGGATCCTCGCCGTCGCCCTGGGTGGGGTTCTGCTGATGTGGAGCGGACCGGCGGACGTGGCCCTCGCGCACGAGTTCGACGTGGCGAGCACGCTCAGCCTCCAGGCGTCGAAGAAGAAGGTCAAGAAGGGGAAGAAGGTGACCTTCTCCGGCAAGGTGACCAGCTCGGAGAACGATTGCCTGGGAGGCCGGGAGGTCGCCGTGGTCGGCCTCACGGTGAAGACCACCACGACGGCCGCCGACGGCTCCTACAGCGTCGTGATCCGGATCAAGAAGACCTCGAGCTGGGTGGCGACCGTGGCCGGATCGGCCAGCGGCATGCACCCCCACCGGCACGTGTGCGGCGGGGACATCTCGAACTCGGTCCGGGTCAGGGTCAAGAAACCGTAGCGACTCGCGCCGGGCCCGGTCAGGCCTCGGTGTTCGTGAACGTACACACCACGTTCTCGCCAGGGTCGAGGCCGATGGTGGCGGTGGCGCCGGCGGTCGTGGTGTTCGGTCCGCCACCCGCGCAGGTGAGGTCCGTCAGCTGCCACCCGAGCGGGACGTTCACCTCGGTGACCGTGTAGGTCTGCCCGGTCGGGAGGTTCGAGGCCGTCACCTCGCTCGGGAGCGTCGGATCGGCGTCGTCGTCCAGGAAGAAGTCGAACGGAGCGAAGTTGGGGCTGGGATCGAACTGGAAGTTCTCGGGGCCGTCGGGGACGGCGTCCTTCCGGATCGTGATCGAACCGGTCTCCGGGTCCACGACCTCATAGATGTCCGACCCGGCAGGCTTCCCGCACGCGAACCGCTCGTAGTACACGTGGATGACGCCGCCCTCGTCCATGTAGGCGAACGTGTCCCTACTGTCGAGCCCGACCGGAAACTGCACCAGGACCGTCTCCGTCCCGTCGGGGGCAATCTTGACGATCCGCACCGAGGCACCACACCCCTTGCCACCGCGGGACAGGAACACCGTCCCGTCGGGGGCCACCGAGGGGGCACGCTGGAACGCTCCGGGGTTCCCCACCTGAACGCGCGTGTTGGAGGGGATGTGGTACCGGTACACCTGGCATCGCCCCTTGGCCGGACAGGTCGACCAGACCGCGTAGTCGCCGTTCACCTGGCCGGGCCCGATGAACGCCTTCTTGCTGCCAACCCGGTGAAGGATCCGTTGTTCGCGGGTCCCGAGGTTGTGCAGGATGAGCTGGCGGGCGCCCCTCGGCGTCTTCCACCGGCCGAACAGGAGCCACGGCTCCGAGATGCTGGGCCAGTACTCCCACTTCG
>JBQGDK010000213.1:0-3858 GCA_052039025.1 Actinomycetota bacterium | reverse complement strand
CTCGGGCCCGGCCTGTACGGCTACGTGCAGAACACCACGTTCGTCGGCAACAACCCGTTCACGAGCTGGGACGACGTGGATGCGTTCGCCTCCTGCATGGCGTTGAACGCGGACTACACCGGCTTCCCTTCGCCGCCCCAGGCGTCGCTGGACGCCACCGTCGCCCACGAGTTCAACCACTCGATCCAGTTCGGGCTGGGAGTGCTGTTCGGGCAGAACGCGGCCGATGACGTGTTCATCGAGGGCGGGGCCACGTGGATGGAGGACGAGGTCTTCGACGACGCGGATGACAACCACTTCTACCTGTGGCCGGATCTCACCCAGAGCATGGGCGCCTATCCGAACAGCTTCCCCTACCCGTACTGGGTGGTGTTCCGTGCCCTGACCGAGCGGTTCGGGACGGGCACGGCCGGCGCCGGCGAGCAGGTCATGCAGGACTTCTGGGACGGTCTGAGCCGGAGCTCGACCAGCGATCAGTTCCCCGCCCTCGGTGCGGCGCTGGCGAACAAGGGAACGAACCTGCCCGATGCGTTCCACGAGGCGGCCGTGGCCATCCGCCTGGGGCAGCCGTGCGGCGGCGCATGGGCCTACCCGCACTGCCTCGAGGAGAACCTCGAGTACGCGGCGGTGGGCGGGCCCCTGGCAGATCACGGTGTGATCTCCTCGGCCGGCGGGGCGTTCGGGGGCTCGATCCGAGACGACTACACGATCAACTGGGTCCGGCTGCCCTCCTCGGGCCCGTACCCCGTGACGCTCCGGAACCCCTCGGGCGGCGGTGCGCTCCGGGCCACCGTGGCCTGCGTGACGGCCTCGGGACCCTCCCTGGCGCCGTTCCCCGCCGTGGCCGGGGCGGGACAATCCACCGTCCTGGCCTCCTTCGACCCCTCGGCCTGCGGCCAGCCTCCGGTGGCGATCCTCACGAACCAATCGGAGTCGGCGCCCAACCCTCTGGTCTCCGCCGCGAGGTCGTACGAGCTCATCGCCGGGTTGGTGATCCCCCAGCCCAAGACCGTGAAGCTCCGAGCGAAGCCGCGAATCGTCGACTCCGGGGATCGGACCAGGCTCCGGGCCAAGGTCCTTCCCTGCGCCGGTCACGAGAGGGACAAGGTCCGTTTCCTCCGCGGGCAGAAGAGGATCGCCACGAAGCAGAGCAACAGGTCCTGCGTGGCCACGTTGAGGGTGACCGTGACCACGACCAGGACGTTCCGGGCCGTGTCCCCGAAGCAGGACGATGACCATCGGGCCGGGACCTCGAACAAGGTGAAGGTGACGGTCCGGCAGGCCTGAGAGAATCCGGGCGTGATCAAGATCGTCCGGGTCCTCGCGCCGAACCCCGGTCCGTTCACGCTCGACGGGACGAACACGTGGATCGTGGGGACCGGTCCGTCGGTCGTGATCGATCCGGGGCCCGATGACACGGGGCACATCGTCGCGGTCGCGGACGAGGCCGAGTCCGTGGCCGCGATCCTGTTGACCCACCGCCATCCCGACCACGCCACGGGAGCCAGGCGGCTGGCAGAGGTGACGGGCGCGCCCGTGCATGCCTACCGACCCGAGGTCGGCGAACGGCGCCTGACGCCCGGCGACGTCCTCGAGGCCGGCGGGGTGCGGCTCCGCGTGCTCCACACGCCCGGCCACAGCCCCGACCACATCTGCTTCGTGGCGGAGCCCGACGGCCTGCTGTTCACCGGCGACACCGTGCTTGGCAGGGGGACGAGCGTGATCGATCCGCCCGAGGGCGACATGGGGGCGTACGTGCGTTCTCTCGAGGCTCTCCGCGACCTCGAGCCGGCCGTCATCTACCCGGGACACGGCCCGGTGGTCCTCACGCCGAGGGGGAAACTCGACCACTACCTGCGGCATCGGGCCCGCCGGGAGGAACGGATCCTCGAGGCGGTCGCCCGGGGGCGCCGGTCGCCGGAGGAGATCGTGCCGGAGGTGTACGCGGGTGAGGCTCCGGAGGCGATGTACCCGGTGGCCGCACGATCGGTCCTGGCCCACTTGCTGAAGCTCGAGCGCGAGGGGGCGGTGGCCAGGACCGGTCGGCATCGCGACGAGCGCTTCGTGCCCGTCCGCGACAAGGCCTGCGCCCGGTGCGGGCGCCCAGCCGCGCCCGGCTCGCGGTTCTGCCGCCGGTGTGGGCTCGCGGCTCTCCAGGAGGGACCCCCGCCCGAGGCGCCGAACCGGGCCCCCGCATCCGACTGAGGATCCGGCCCCCGATCACCGGGCTGTATCCTTCGCCGAGGATGCGGGTCGATTTCTTCCGGGCCGATGATCCGGAGACTGTCACCGGATCTGCCGAGTGGGACGGCCGCCGAGCCGTCATCGACGCCGAGGATGACGAGACCCGGGCGCTCCTCGAGCGGGTCTTCCGTCCGGCCCCGGTGGCCGTGCCCTACCGGGGACCTCGCGGTCCGAAGGGGGACTCGGTCGTGGAACCGGGCGACCTCCGATGGTTCCGAGCGGCGGCGACGGTTCGAGGAGAGGGTGAAGGGCTCACCGTGCGCTTCGTCACGGACGTGGCCGGACGGTGGGACCCGGCCCTCGACCCTCAGACCTACGGCTGGGGCGGGCGGAAGCCGGCGCTGCCGTCCCCGTGGTGAGCCGCGACGTCCACGAGGCCGCCGCGCGGGGCTTCGGCGTCGCCGCTGAGGCCTACGAGCGCTCGCGGCCCGACTACCCGGGAGAGGCCCTCGACCGGCTGATCCAGGAGCTCGAGCTGACCAGGTCCTGCACGGCCATGGACCTCGGGGCCGGGACCGGCAAGCTGACCCGGCTCCTCGTCTCGACCGGGGCTTCCCTCGTCGCGGTCGAGCCGGTCGAAGCCATGCGTCGGGCCTTCCGCTCGGTCCTCCCGGAGATCCGGGTCGTGGGCGGCGTGGCCGAGGCGCTGCCGTTCGCCGACGATACGTTCGATGCCGTCGTCTGCGCCCAGGCGTTCCACTGGTTCGATGGGAACCGGGCGCTCCCGGACATCCATCGTGTCCTGAAGCGCTGGGGGCGCCTCGGCCTGTTGTGGAACATCCGGGACGAGTCGGTCCCGTGGGTGCGTACGTTGACCGAGATCATCACCCCGTACGAGCGCACGGCGCCGAGGGAGAGGACGCACCAGTGGCGCCGCGCGTTCTCCACCACGGACCTGTTCGGGCGGCTCCACCGGCTGCGCTTCCCGCACGCTCAGCGGCTCGATCCGGACGGCCTGGTGGAGCGGTTCGCCTCGGCGAGCTTCATCGCTTCGCTCGCCGACCGCGAGCGGGCCGAGGTGCTCGGACGGATCCGCTCCGTGGCCGAGCACCATCCCGACGTGGCCGGG
The DNA here is from genome assembly GCA_052039025.1 of Actinomycetota bacterium. Classification (GTDB taxonomy): domain Bacteria; phylum Actinomycetota; class UBA4738; order UBA4738; family CALAEC01; genus CALAEC01. Next base: position 545 of record JBQGDK010000213.1, on the reverse strand, counting down.
CGGGACTCGTTCGAGCTCCCCTACGTGACGGAGCTCTACTGGTGCGCGAAGGCCTGAGCTAGGGCCCGGTCGGGGGGGGGCTCTCGGCCGAGACGATGTCGACCGCCGTTTCCCCTTCCTTCGCGGGCGGCAGCGTCGTCGGGTCGCCTTCCTCGGCGGGCGGCTCTTCGGCGGGCGGCTCTTCAGCGGGCGGCTCTTCAGGCTCCTCGACGCCCCCACGATCGCCGCCGACGGTATCGGCGTCATCCGGGTCGTCCTCGTCCCCCCGACTTTCGAGGGGCTCCGGATCGCCGCGAGGGTCCTCGGGAGATGACGGCGGGGTGTCGTCTCTCCCGTCTACCTCCGGCGGGGCGAACGGCGTCCCCGGTGGGGGGGACGGTTGCGCGGCGGGCGGCGCCGTCCGGTCCACGGCGATCTCCTCGGGAGCCGGAGGCAGCGGGGCCGTCTCGGGCGGCTCCGGCGGCGGTGGCACGGTCGCCGTCTCCTCGCCCTCCGTCGCCCCGCCGACCGCGGATGGCGCGACCGTCGTGCCGGTCACGCCCTCA
>JBQGDK010000212.1:0-4273 GCA_052039025.1 Actinomycetota bacterium | reverse complement strand
GCGCCCCCCCGGCCTCTCGCCGGCCCCGTTCACGGGCCACCAGCCAGTCGGTGAACCTCGCCAGCGGGATCGTGATGGCCACGAACAACAGGGCGGTGGCCACGTACGGGGTGAAGTTGAAGGCGCCGGCGGTGTCCACCTGGGATCGGCGGAACGCCTCCAGCACCCCAATCAGCGCCAGCAGGGCGGAATCCTTCTGGAGCCCGATGAAGTCGTTCAGCAGCGGCGGGATCACCCGGCGCACGGCCTGCGGGAGGACCACGAACCGCAGGGCCTTCCACCGGGACAGGCCCAGGGCGCGGGCCGAGGCCACCTGGCTCGGGTGCACCGACTCGATCCCGGCCCGGTACACCTCCGCCACGTAGGCCGAGTACACGAGCACGAGCGCCACCACCCCCCAGAAGAACGGGGAGTCCGGGAGGCCCTGGAGCTGGAGCGCCGGCGCGCCGAACCCCAGGATGTAGATCACCAGGATCGTAGGGATCCCCCGGAACAGGTCGGTGTACCCGACGGCCAGAGCCCGGATCGGGAAGAACACCGGTCCCGGCAGGCTGCGGAGCACCGCCAGGAACAGCGCGAACACCAGGATGAACACCTCTGCCAGGAGGAACGCCTGGACGTTGAGCAGGAACCGCCGGGCGATCTCCGGGAACGACTCCCGAAACACCTCGACGTTGAAGAACGACTCCTTCACTTCGGGCCAGCCCGGCGAGTTCACCACCACGAGGGCCAGAACGGTGAAGAACACCACCGTGCTCACGACGGCGATGACGACACTCCGGCGCCCCTCGACACCGCCCCCGAGGATGCGGGATCGGCGGTCCCCCGCATCCGGCACCGGCTGCGGCGCGGACCCGGGAGGGGTGCCGCGAAGCGCAGTCACCCGCCGGGGACCGCTACCCGAGGACCGGAGCCTGGCCCTTGCCCGCGATCCAGCGCTGCTCGAGGGCGTCCAGGGTCCCGTCCGAACGGAGCTCGGCGATCGCCTGGTTCACGCAATCCCGGAGCGCGTTCCCCTCCTCGAACACCATGCCGAAGTACTCCTGCTCTCCGGCCGTGGGGAACTGGCCGACGATGACTCCGTCATCGACCTGAACGGCGATGATGATGAACGCGGTCGGGACGTCCGCCACCACGCCGTCGATCTGGTCGTTCTTCAACGCCTGGATCGCGTCGTTCAGGGTGTCGTAGACGGCGGGGTCCTCATCCGGCTGAACCACCTCTTCGATCACCGCGAAGCTCGTGGTTCCCACCGGCGCCCCGAGCCGGAACGGCTTGAGGTCGGCGACCGTGGTCGCGTCCGCGATCGGCGTCCCGGCCCGGGCGACGAGACCCTGGCTGACGTCGTAGTAGGAATCGCTGAAGTCGACCGCCTGGTCACGCTCGGGAGAGAACGAGACCTGATTGATGAAGAAGTCGAAGTCCTTCGGCCCCGGCTTGAACGACTGGTTGAAGGGGACCTCCACCCACGCGACCTCCTCGGCGGCGAACCCGAGCCGCTCCGCGACGGCGTAGGCGACGGCGCTCTCGTACCCCTTGCCGGTCGACGGATCGTTGAACTCCCACGGGGACCCTTCGGGCGTGCCGCCGCCGAACCAGGGCGGGAACGCCGGGTTATCGGTCCCGATCGTGAGCTGGCCGGGGGTCAGGACAGGAAGGTTCTCCTTGGCGCACTGGTCGGCGGCCGGGCTCCCGGCGGTCGGAGCCGCCGCCGGCTCCGTCTCCTCGGGGGCGCACGCCGCCAGGGCCACGCCGAAGATCGAGACCGCAACCAGGATCCTGCGCATCGTCGGAACCTCCCCTCGTCCGCCCGGCCGGGAGCCTAGCACAGCGCCCCGCGAGGGCGGCCCGGTGGCCGCCCTCGCGCCTCGTCGTTCCGGGATCAGCTCCCGGGGATCGTCATGATCAAGAGCTGGCCCGACTCCATCTTGAGGTGCCAGGGCCGGGACATCGTGGGGTTCTCGAACTCCACCCAGTCGTCGTCCCCGTGCCCCTGGACATCCAGGATCCAGGCCCCGTCCCAGAGCCAGGCCGAGGCGTCGACGATCCCGCTCGACTCCCAGTCACTCTCGTTCAGGTGGGCCACGATCCGCCAGTCGCCGGTGGCGAGGTCGAGCTGCCAGATCCGGGAGCTCACCGCGTCCTCCTGGACCATGAGGCTGTCCCCGCTGATCCCCATGTTGTCCGGCTGGCGCATCACCTGGCCGGTGTCGGGGTCGGTGATCTCGGTGTCCGCGTCGTGCAGCAGCGTGAAGCTGTCGACCTTCCGGGGGTCCTCCTCGCTGAGCTCCATCCGGAAGATCGAGCCGTTGTTCGCCTGGCCGGGGCTCCCCGGCCGGGTCATCCGCCCGGTGGTCGGGTCCGGCACGACGCCGCTGGCGCCGGTGTCGGCGATGTAGACGACCCGGGGGTCCGACCGGTCGTAGTCGAGGTCCTCCAGGCGCACGAACTGGAAGACGTTGTTCTCGTTCGACCAGTCCTCCAGGGCCTCCTGGGGCCGTTCGCTCGTGGTCCCCTCGGCGATCTGCTTGGGGACCCGGATGAACCGGCCCGAGAACTCCTCACCCACCGTCAGGTCGAGGTAGTCGTTCGCACCGTTGAAGGGGTCCCTGGGGTCGATGGGGCCCTGGTCGGTCCGGGCCACCTGGAACGCCCACAGGCTCCCCCTGTCCTTCCACAGGTGGTCCTCGCCGTTCGCCAGGTACAGGTACAGCTGGGACGTGGTGGCCGTGAACGTATCGTCGGTCGAGAGCAGGGCGATCTGGTTCCAGCCGCCGGGCACCGGCACGACGTTCTCGTGGTTATGCCGGCCCATGCCGGGAACGGCCACGAACTCCCCGTCCCCCTCCGGTTCCGCGTCCAGCAACAGGCTGAGCCCGCCCTGGCGGTTCGGCGCGACCGACGGGTCCGGCCCGTAGGGCGCGTCGGGCTCCACCAGCACGACGTCGTTCGTCTCCTCGCCGGTCAAGTAGGTGTAGCGGCTGAAGCCCTCGTCGGGCCCGGCCATGAACGAGGAGCAGAGCCGCATGAAGCCGGCCGAGGCGGGGAGCGCCACCTCCGCCTCGACGAGCGCCCCGGTGTCCGCGTCCAGCGTGATCCTCGATACGGTCGAATCCTGGAAGTCGGCCGCGGCGTTCACCGCCGGCGGCGCCGGGAACGGGACGTCCGACTCCTCGTGGTTCACGAACACGTTGATCGTGTCCTCGGTGGGCCCGGGGGCGATACCGATCCCGTCCGGGATCCCCGGGAACTCGAAGTCCCCGAGGTCATCTCCCGAGCAGATGATGTGCTGGAGCGTGCCGGGCACGTCCATCGTCAGCAGGAAGTCGTTCTCGTCGCACGCCGGCGGGGCCGGCACGATGTGGGTCGCGCTCGAGGCCGTCGGCACGGCCAGGACCAGGGCCGCCGCGGCCACCAGCGGGCGGAGCCATCGGGTCGGGGAAGGGCGCACTTGTGACCTCCTTCTCGTTGGGCGTCGGCTCACGATTCATTCACGGCCGGTCCGGCGGTGTCAAACGGGGCCCGCTATCGGAGGACGGAGGCGATCGTGCCGCCGGCCACGACCCGGTCGCCCGCGTAGACCACCACCGCCTGGCCGGCCGTCACGGCCCGCTGGGGCGACCGGAACTCCACCCCGGCCCGATCCTCCCCGACCGGCCGGACCACGGCCGGGACATCCGGCCCCCGGTACCGGATCCTCACCTCGGCCTCGAACGGGCCGTCGGGGCGAGGGTTGACCCAGTTCACCCGCTCGGCCTCGAGGCCCCGACGGGCCAGGAGGTCGCCCGAGCCGACCACGACCCGGTTCGCCGCCGCGTCCACCTCGAGCACGTAGGTGCGCGTGCCCGTCGAGACACCGAGGCCCCGTCGTTGGCCGACCGTGAACCGGTGCGTCCCCCGATGCCTCCCGAGGACCCGGCCGTCCGGGTCGACGACCTCGCCCTCGCGCACCAGGTGCGGGGCCCTGGCCTCGAGGAACGCGGACGGGTCCGCGGCCGGGGCGAAGCACAGGTCCTGGGAGTCCGGCTTGCCGGCGACCGGCAGGGCGAGCCGCTCGGCGTGAGCCCGGGTCTCGGCCTTCGCGAGCCCGCCGACCGGGAATCGCGACCGGGCCAGGGCGGCCTGGGACAGTCCGGCAAGCACGTAGGACTGATCCTTGGTCCGGTCGAGACCCCGGCGGAGCCGCCACCGCCCGTCCGGTCCGGGGTCCGTGCGCACGTAGTGTCCCGTGGCCACGAGGTCGACGCCGAGTTGGTCGGCCCGCTCCAGGAAG
>JBQGDK010000211.1:0-1552 GCA_052039025.1 Actinomycetota bacterium | reverse complement strand
CCGGCCAGGGCGCTGCGGTTCCACGACCCAGGAGGGAGGCCGCTTCGGACCTCGCCTTTCGCCCGAGGGATGCGAGCACCCCTCCTGACCTAGAGAAACTCGGCTCGAACCGAGCCCTGCTCGGCGTCGTCTAAGGCATCGGACGAGAAGGAGGGCCTGATGCGCAGGATGACGCTCGGGATCGTGGCCGCGTTCGCTGTTGCCCTGCTGGCAGCCGGATCGGGCTCCGGAGCACCCCCCGCGCCGGAAACGGAGCCGATGCCAGAGGACGTCCTGTTCCTCCGCACGTCCGAGGGCGTCGCCCTGGTCAGAGACTTCCTGGAGGGTGCGGCCATCAACCTGCCCGACGCCGTCCCGGCCATCGACTGGTCGGCGGTCGTTCGAGCCACCCCATCGGAAGGGGGAACCATGGTCGAGGCCACCGATCCGGAGACGGGAGCTCCCCTGTGGTCCAGGGAGGTGGCCGGCACGCTCGAGGTGAAGGTCGCTTCGGGTGACGCCGCCATGGTGGCCCTCGGACGCCCGGAGGAGACGGCCGGGTACGCCTCCGGCCGAACCTCGACCGCGTTGGTCATCCTGGAGGAGGGGGTTCCCCAGCCGCGAACGATCGTGCTCGAGGGGAACCACGCGCCGGAGGCCTTCTCCACCGACGGCGGCAGCCTGTTCGTCGTTGAGTATCTTCCCTCGGAGAACCCCACCAGCTACCGGGTTCGCCGCCTCGATCTCGCCACCGAGGAGGTCGTGGGGGTGTACACGGTCGACCAGGAGCTCCAGGAGTCGATGCAGGGTACCGCCCGGGTTCAGGCGGCCAGCCCCGACGGCCGCCGCCTGTACACGCTCTACACGCTGGAGGGCGCCAGGGGCGTTCGCCGGACCTTCGTCCACGTCCTGAGCCTCGACGAGCTCTGGGCTCACTGCATCGATCTCCCGGCGTCGTTCGGGAGCCTCGACGAGCGAGCCATGGCCATCACGGTGAGCCCCGACGGCACCAGGCTGTACGTCGCAGACGCTTCCACCGGCATGGTGGCCGAGGCGGACACCGAGACCCTGGCGGTCACCCGAACGGCCGAGATCGCCTTCTGGTCCCAGGGCGGCACCGCCCACGTCGTGGCCGGCCGGGACGGGCCCCTCTACCTGGCCAAGGGGACGGGCGTCCTCGAAGTGGACACGGCCGGGTGGATGGCGGGACGGTCGTGGGAGCTGGAAGGCCGGATCAACGGGCTCCAGACCTCGAACGACGGAACGCGGCTGTTCGTGGGGCTCCGGGACGAGATCGTGGTCCTGGACACGGAGACTGGCGCCCAGCTCGATGCCGTCGATCCGGCGGGCGTCGAGGCGATCGATCAGCTCGGGACGTCGACCCGGTCGCTGGAGGAGGAGCGAGCCACGACGGAGTGCGCCTGCTGAGCGCTAGTGGTAGACCCGGACCTCCATGCCGTAGCCCATGATCGCGAAGAGGTGCCTCGCGGTCCAGTACGGGACCCGTGCGCACCCGTGGCTGGCGTTCGTCGGGGGGACGTCGGGCCACCCGTGCACGGCCCGGAGCCCGTCG
>JBQGDK010000210.1:0-3375 GCA_052039025.1 Actinomycetota bacterium | reverse complement strand
CGAAGAAGCAGGTGAAGTGCGTCTACGTCGCCATCGGCCAGAAGGACTCGACGGTCCGGGAGGTCCAGGCGGCCCTGGAATCGAACGGGGCCCTCGAGTACACGGTGATCGTCAACGCTCCCGCCTCGCTTCCGGCCTCCTTCAAGTACATCGCGCCATACGCGGGGTCGGCCATCGGTCAGCATTGGATGTACCAGGGTCAGCACGCCCTGATCGTGTTCGACGACCTGTCGAAGCAGGCCGAGGCGTACCGGTAGGTCTCCCTGCTCCTCCGGCGCCCGGCCGGTCGCGAGGCCTACCCGGGCGACGTGTTCTACCTGCACTCCCGGCTTCTGGAGCGGTGCGCCAAGCTCTCCGACGAGGAGGGTGGCGGATCGCTCACCGGTCTCCCGATCGTGGAGACGAAGGGCGGCGACGTCTCGGCGTACATCCCCACGAACGTGATCTCGATCACCGACGGGCAGATCTACGTCGAGAACGACCTGTTCTACGCGGGCGTGCGGCCGGCCATCAACGTGGGGATCAGCGTGTCCCGGGTCGGCGGGAACGCCCAGATCAAGGCCATGAAGCAGGTGGCTGGCCGGCTCCGTCTGGACCTGGCCCAGTACCGAGAGCTCGAGGCGTTCGCCGAGTTCGGCTCGGAGCTCGACAAGGCCTCGCAGGCCCAGCTGGAGCGGGGAGCCCGGGTCGTGGAGATCCTGAAGCAGCCCCAGTACCGGCCCATGCCGGTGGAGAGCCAGATCATCTCGATCTACGCGGTCACGAACGGCTACCTCGACGACGTTGCGGTCGACGACGCCAAGCGGTTCGAGGAGGAGCTCCTTCGATACATGGAGACCCGGCATGCCGACATCGGGCTCCACCTGGCCGAGAAGGGCGATCTGCCCGACGAGGTCGAAGCCAAGCTGAAGGAGGGCATCACCGACTTCAAGCGGAGCTTCCAGCCCTCCGAGCTCCCCGCGCCCACCGGCGCCGGACCCGGGGGCGGGCCGATCGACGAGCGGCGTGAGGACGTGGGCTGGGACCGGGTCGGCGAGCCCGAGCCGGAGGAGGCCGAGGAGGCCTTCGAGGAGACGGCCGGGCCGGTGGGCGACACCGACGCCCAGCCGCCGGGATAGGCGATGGGGGCCAAGCTTCGCCAGATCCGGCGACGGATCCGATCGGTCCAGTCGACGATGAAGATCACCCGGGCCATGGAACAGATCGCCCTGGCCAGGATCGCCAGAGCCCAGCGCCGGGTGGAGCAGATCCGCGCGTACGCCGTCCGGCTCACCGAGGCCATGGAGGACGTGGCCCGGCAGACCGGCGCCCTGGTCCACCCGCTCCTCGAGGAGCGCCCCGATCCCAGGCGGGCCGCGGTCGTGGTGATGACCTCGGACCGCGGGCTGGCCGGAGCGTACAACGCGAACGCGCTGCGCCGGGCGGAGCGGTTGTTCGGGCGGCTCCGCGGTGACGGCATCGAGCCGGTGCTGTTCGTGGCCGGCCGGAAGGGCCAGAGCTACTTCCGGTTCCGCCAGGTGGCGATGGAGGAGACCTGGTCGGGCTTCAGCGAGGTGCCCTCGTACGGGGATGCCGAGCGGATCGCGGGCCGGCTGATCGAAGCGTTCCTGGAGCGGCGGGTCGACCAGATCCACGCCGTCTACACCGACTTCCGGTCCGCGTTCACGCTGCGGCCGGTCGACCGGCGGTTCGTGCCGATCGCGCCCGAGGAGGTGGCGGGGGACGAGGCCACGAGGGGCCGCCCCCGGCCGGAGTACATCTTCGAGCCGGCGCCGGCGCAGCTCTTGAACGCGTTGCTGCCCCGGTACGTGACCGCGCTGATCTTCGCGGCCCTTCTGGAGTGCGCGGCCTCCGAGAGCGCCGCTCGGCGCCGGGCCATGAAGGCGGCCACGGAGAACGCCGAGGACCTGATCCGCCGCCTCACCAGGGAGGCGAACCAGGCTCGGCAGACGGAGATCACCACGGAGCTGATGGAGATCGTGGGCGGAGCCGAGGCGCTCCGCCAGGCATCGGGAGAGTGAGCATGGCAGAGAAGCGGAACGGAGAGATCCCCGGGCGGGTCGTGCAGGTGATCGGGCCGGTGGTCGATGTGGAGTTCCCCCCGGAAGCCCTGCCGGAGATCAACACGGCCCTCGAGCTGGACCGGACGCTCGACGGGCAGACCCAGACGATCGTGTGCGAGGTGGCACAGCACATCGGCGAGTCGACGGTGCGGGCCGTCGCCATGAAGCCGACCGACGGCGTCGTTCGCGGCACCGTGGTCCGGAACACGGGGGTGCCGATCTCGATGCCGGTGGGCCCGAAGGTGCTCGGACACGTGTACAACGTGCTCGGAGAGCCCCTCGACGCCGAGTCGGTCGAGGCCGAGGACCGGTGGCCGATCCATCGGGATCCACCGATGTTCGAGGATCTCGAGCCCCGGACCGAGATGTTCGAGACCGGGATCAAGGTCATCGATCTGCTGGAGCCCTACGTCCAGGGCGGCAAGGTCGGCATGTTCGGCGGCGCGGGGGTGGGGAAGACCGTGATCATCCAGGAGATGATCCACCGGGTCGCCGAACAGCACGGCGGGGTGTCGGTCTTCGCCGGGGTGGGGGAGCGCACCCGCGAGGGCAACGACCTGATCCGGGAGATGACCGAGACCGGCGTGATCGGCAAGACCGCGTTGGTGTTCGGACAGATGGACGAGCCGCCCGGCGTCCGGCTGAGGGTGGGGCTGGCCGCGCTGACCGTGGCCGAGTACTTCCGCGACGTCCAGCGCCAGGACGTCCTCCTGTTCATCGACAACATCTTCCGGTTCGTCCAGGCCGGGTCCGAGGTGTCCACGCTGCTCGGCCGGATGCCCAGCGCCGTGGGGTATCAGCCCACGCTGGCCGACGAGATGGGCGAGCTCCAGGAGCGGATCACCTCGACCAAGGGGCGATCGATCACCTCGCTCCAGGCGATCTACGTGCCGGCCGACGACATCACCGACCCGGCCCCGCACACCACCTTCGCCCACCTCGACGCCACCACCGTGTTGACCCGCTCGCTCGTGGAGCAGGGGATCTACCCGGCCGTGGACCCGCTCGACTCGACGTCGCGGATCCTGGATGCGCGATACATCGGCGAGGAGCACTACGCGGTGGCCCGGCGGGTCCAGGAGATCCTCCAACGGTACAAGGACCTCCAGGACATCATCGCGATCCTCGGCGTCGACGAGCTGTCCGAGGAGGACAAGCTGATCGTGGCCCGGGCCCGGAAGATCCAGCGGTTCCTGTCCCAGCCGTTCTTCGTCGCCGAGCAGTTCACCGGCATCGAGGGCAAGTACGTCCCGGTGGCCGAGACGATCCGCGGCTTCAACATGATCGCCGAGGGCGAGCTCGACCACCTCCC
>JBQGDK010000209.1:0-10069 GCA_052039025.1 Actinomycetota bacterium | reverse complement strand
GATCCTTCGGCTGTTCGCCGACGAGGAGGGCGGATTCTTCCAGACCGGCCGGGACGCCGAGCGGCTGGTCCTCCGGCCGAAGGAGCTGTTCGACACGGCCGTGCCCTCGGGCAGCTCCGCCGCGGCGGACGTGCTGCTGCGCCTGTCGCTGCTCACCGGGGAGTCGGGGTACGAGCGCGCCGCGGTGTCGACGCTCCGACCGGTGCGGGACCTGATGCCTCGCGCCCCCACCGCCCTGGCTCACGCGCTGTGCGCGCTCGACCGGTACGTCGGACCGTCCAGCGAGGTCGCGGTGGTCGGCGATCCCGCCGACCCCGCCACCGACGCCCTGGTCGCCGAGGTTCGCCGCCGCTACCTGCCGAACGTGGTGCTGGCCGCCTTTGCGCCGGGCGACGAGGCCGCGGCCAAGGCCATCCCGCTCCTCCAGGGCCGTGAGCCCGTGGAGGGGCGGCCCGCCGCGTACGTGTGCGAGCGGTTCGTGTGCCAGCGCCCGGTCACCCAGCCGGCCGAGCTCGCCGACCAGCTCGACTGATGCTCAGCCCGGCAGGGCCCACACGACCAGGTGCCCGTTCTTGAACGCGATGTCGTCCCCGGTGCCCTCCAGGCACAGGACGGAGACGTCGTATTGTCCGGGTGGCATCACCGCGGAGCCGGTCACCGCGAGGCTGGTCCCCACGCCCTCCGGAAGAACCCTGGTGGCGTTGAAGCCCATGTCGGTCGGTTCGGCGCCGTCGTTGGCCCGAAGCACGCAGAAGGCATCCCCGATGGTCGGGCCAGCATTGTTGTTGAGGTCAACGGTCGCCGTGGCCATGAGCCGTCCCCCGAACGGCATCGTGAGCCGCTGATCACCACCCTGGTCGTGCAGCGTGTGAAGATCGAGCACCTCCTGTTCGCTGTCCGACAACTCCAGGAAAGGAGGCTCGGAACCACGACTCACGCCTCGAGCGATCGGCTGGTCCACGCGCAAGAAACGCCCATCGGCGGCGGCCTTCGTGTAGAAGAGCTTCCTGGCTTTCTTCTTGGTCAGGAACTTGGTCGCGCTCGTGGCCGGCGACAGCGCGAACGCTCCTGCGGTCAGGGCCGCCACGGCAAGCACGGCCGCGCCGCGGATCACGGAGCCCCGTGTCATCACAACCCCCTTCCCTCGGCGGCCGCGGGCCGACCGCTTGATCAGCTGTCGGCCACGCTAGACGCTCAGGGGTCGGGGGTCAATCCGATAGTTCAGGCGACGCGGCCGGGCTGGCCGTCGGGGGTCGTGAACGGGAGCCCCTCGGCCACCCAGGCTTCGCTGCCGCCCTCCATGATCGAGGCGTCGAAGCCCCGGGCGTCCAGCATCAGCTTCGCCACCTCGCTGCGGTTGGCGGTCCGGCAGTAGATGACGACGGGCCGACCAGGGTCGAGGCCCTCGGTCCGGCCGTTCAGGAGCTGCTGGAGGGGGATGTGAACGGCGCCCTCGATGCGGCCGGCGTTCCATTCGTACGGCTCGCGCACATCCAGCAGCTGGACCTGGTCGCGTCGCGTGAACGTATCCCGGGCGCTGACGAACATCCCCTCAATCGTACCAACCGGATCAACGAGCCGAGGTCGCCGTCCGGGCCGCCGAGAACTGACGGATGGAGGGAGGGAGCGCCGGGAGGATCAGCCGCGAGGCCCGCGACGCCGCCGCCAGGGCCAGCCGCGAGCGACGGCCGGCCCGGAGCCCGAACATCGCCCGGACCCGCTCAGGCAGAAGCCCCATCGTGATCGCCCGGATCGCCGCCGTGGGCGCCCGCAGCGGTAGGGGCAACGGCGGCCGCAGGACATCGGCCACCAGCCGCCGACTCTCGTTGCTGGCTCGCAGCTCGGGGCCCTCGAGCGTCCGCGCCACGTACGCCCGGAACCCGTCGAGGTCCTCGGGGATCATCCCGCGGGGGATGCCGAACAGCTCGGCCGCGTCCACCGTCTCACGGTAGTACCGGCGCCGTTCCGGCACCGACAACGGCCGGACGAACCGCTCGTAGACCACCAGGGTGGTATCGACGAGCGTGGCGTTCACCCACAGCAGCAGGTCCGGGTCGCTGGCTGCGTACGGCCGACCGTCGACCGTCCCGGTCACCCGGTCGTGCACGGCCCGGATCCCGCCAGAGGCGGCCTCGGCCTCATCGGGGGTGCCGTAGATCAGGGCCAGGCTGAGGTCGAGCGTGCGGCGGAGCCGCTCCATCGCTCTGGCCGGGAAGTCGCTGTGCTCGGCCACCCCGGCCGCCACCAGCGGGTGGGCCAGCTGCATGACCAGAGCCCGCTGTCCGCCGACAAGCAGGACACGCTCCCGGTTAATCTCGGCCATGGTGGGTCCGCGCATCCTTCGGATACCGTACCGCCGTGCCGATCAGGGAGGCTCGCCCGGAGGACTGGCCGGCGGCGGCCGAGCTCCTGGCCCAGCTGGGTCGCCCCGACGTCCGCGGTACGGCCGACGAGTCACCCGCCAGGGAAGTGTTCGAACGGTACCTCGACCGTCCCGACGCCGTGCTCCTGGTGGCCGAGGACGGCGGGAATGTCGTCGGGCTCCTCGACATGGAGTACCGGGTCCGGCTGAACTTCGTCACCCCCCAGGCGTGGATCCCCGACCTGGTGGTCGACGAGGGCTCCCGCTCGGCCGGCGTCGGCGGGGCCCTGCTGGCCCGCGCCGAGGGGCTCGCCCGGGACCGAGGATGCTGGGGGCTGACGCTCGAGTCCGCCACGTGGCGGGAGCGAGCCCACGCCTTCTACGTCCGGGAGGGGTGGGCGGATACCGGCAAGTCGTTCTCGAAGCCGCTGGCCGAGGGCCTCACCTGGCCACCGGCACCGCGAAGCTAGCGACGCCCCACCACGACCCTGGTGACCTCGGGCCACCCCCTCGTGCTGCGGACGTCTCGATAGCCGGCCCGGATCAGGAGGCCCCGGACGCGCCGGGCGAAGTCCGGGCTGACCTCCAGCAGGATCCAGCCGCCCGGACGGAGCCACGCTCGTCCCTCGCCCACGGCCCGCTCGACCAGGCTCAGGCCGGACTCGGTGTAGTCGGTGAGGGTGTGCTCCGGCTCGAAGCCGCGGACCTCCAGGGGGAGGTCGCCCAGCTCCGGGTGCGGGACGTAGGGGACGTGGGCGGTGAGGACCTCGATCCGGCCCTGGAGCCGCCGCGGGAGCGGCCCGAACATGTCGCCGACGTGGAACCGCACGTTGGGGAGGCCGAGGGCCGAGGCGTTCGCCCGGGCCTGCCTGATCGCGTCGGCGGAGATGTCGGTGCCGAGGACCTGGGCCCAGGGCGCCCCCGCCCCCACGGCCAGGGCGATCGGGCCGATACCCGTGGCCAGGTCGACGGCCACCGGCCGCGGGCGCCCCCGCAGCCGGCGGAGGGCCTGGACCACCGTGAACTCGCTGGATTGCCGGGGAACGAACGCGCCCGGCCGGACCCGGAGCCGCAACCCACGGAACTCGGTCCACCCCAGGATGTGGGCCATCGGCTCTCCGCCCGCGCGGCGACGGATCAGGGTCCGGTATCGTCGGGCCCGCCGCCCGTCGACGGGGTCGTCGTCCTCGAGGTCCTCCGCCTCGACCCCGAGGCTCAGGCCGAGCAGGATCCGAGCCTCGTCCCGCTCGCGGCTCGGGGGCCAGTGGTCGATGGCCGGGGAACTGCGGAGCCGTCGCTCGCCGTCGGCGATGAGGTCGCGCACGGTCGTGGTCACGGGACGGAACCTTACTCGCCCACGACGTATGCTTGGCCCGTGGCGAACCGACCGATCCGCTCCGTACCCGATCGGGCCGCGGCGAAGGCCGTGACGATGATGTCGGACCGGGTGCTGGTGCGCCGTCCAGACGAGGAGGGGGAGCGCCGGTCGAAGGGGGGCCTCCTGATCCCGGCCACGGCCGCGACCGTGAGCAAGCGGGGCCAGTGGGCGACGGTCGTGGCCGTGGGACCGAACGTCCGCAACGTCGAGCCCGAGGACGAGGTGCTCCTCCTCCCCGACGCGGGGATCGAGGTCGAGATCCGGGGCGAGGAGTACCTGCTGGTCAGGGAGCGGGAGATCCACGCCGTGGCCAGCGAGCGGGGCGACCCGAAGACCGGGCTGTACCTGTAGGCCATACTGTCGCCCGTGCGGGTCAACCGTCCGAACGAGCCGTCCTTCGCCGGGCTGGGCACCTTCGACAAGCTCCCGCTGATCCTGGAGAGGGCCGAACTCGAAGGCGTGGACGTGGCCATCGTCGGGGCCCCGATCGACGAGACCACCGTGGGGCGGCCGGGGACACGGTTCGGGCCCCGGGCGATCCGGCTGGCCGACCCGGCGGGCGCCGGCGACGAGCGGCCGCACATGGAGCTCGGCGTGGACCCCTACGAGGCGCTCACCGTGGTGGACCACGGGGACGTCGAGGTCGTGCCGGGCGACCCGGCCCGGAGCCACCGGGCGATCCGCGACGCGGTCGGTGGGATCGTGGCCGCGGGGGCGTTCCCCGTCGTGCTCGGCGGGGATCACTCGATCCTCCATCCGGACGCCGGCGCGGCCGCCGACCACCTCGGCGAGGTGGGCGTGATCCACCTCGACGCCCACGCCGATGACGCCGAGTCGCTGTTCGGGGTGCGCCGCTCCCACGGCACCCCGGTTCGCCTCCTCGTCGACGAGGGATCCGTGCGGGGCGAGCACGTCGTCCAGGTCGGCCTCCGAGGGTACTGGCCCGGGCCGGAGGAGTTCGCGTGGGCGCGAGAGCGAGGCCTGGTGTGGTTCACGCAAGGAGAGATCGACGAACGCGGCCTCGCCGACGTGGTCGAGGAGACGATCCGGCTGGCCGGGGCGCCGGGCCGCGTGTGGCTCTCCGTCGACATCGACGTGGTCGACCCGGGATCGGCGCCCGGGACCGGGGCCCCCGAGCCGGGGGGGATGACCCCGCGCGAGCTGCTCGGCGCGCTCCGCCGGATCGGCCGGGAGGTCGAGCTGTGCGGCATGGAGGTGGTCGAGGTCTCGCCGCCCTACGACCAGGCCGACGTCACCGCGCTCCTTGCCCACCGCGCGGTCCTCGAGGTGCTCTCCGGACTGGCGCTTCGCCGGTCCGGGCGGGAGCCGGTGCCGGAGCGCCCCACCCGGCCCTGAGGCCGGGCGCTCCCCGCGACCGCTCGGAGCGGGCGTGTCGCGAGGAGCTCAAGATTCCCCGATCTCGGCTCGTTAGACAGGGCAAGGATGGCCTGCTAGGGTTCGGGCCGCTCGCAACCCGCGGTTTCTCCCCACGTGCTTCTGGGTAACCAGGCACGCCGTGGATCGGCTGACCTGAGGTCAGCACGACGAGGATCCCGAAACGTGACAAGGCCAGCGAGCATCTAGAACCCCTCGACTCGGTCAGCCTCGGGATCCACCGCCGTCAGGCGGGACAACCCATAGGAGGTGGATGCATGACGCTCTGGACCAAGTGGCTGGTCGGGGTGGCCCTGGGGGGCGCCCTGGCGACCGGCCTGCCCGTCGGCGCCGCGGCCCAGGAGACCTCGGCGCCCCAGACGTCCTGGCAGCTCCGGGCCCAGCTCCGTCCTCGAGCCGGGGTCCAGCTGAAGGACCCGAAGCTCCTCTCGGAGACCATGGGCGGCCTTCGCCGGGCCGCCTGCCGGCAGGCCCGGGCCCTGCTCGGCGACGGATCCCGAGGGAAGGTCGAGCTCACGATGTGGCGGCAGTCGGGCTCGGAGGACGGCAGCACCCATGCCTCGGAGGTCGGGGTCACCTGCCACCGGCGGCTCGGCGGCGTGAGCGCGTTCCGCCTGAAGGCCCGAGTGATCTGGCCAAAGGCCCCCGGCAACCGGACCTCCGTCGGGCCCATGGCGCTCGGCCCGGCCGTGTCGCGAGCGGCCCAGGCGGCCAACGACATCGCCGCCCGGGTGCTCGGGTCCGACGAGCGAGCGTGGATCACGGTCCGGATGTGGACCGTGGAGAAGAAGCCACGCCGGATGGTCCGAGCCCTGGCCCGCCGATACGGGGTGAGCGTGGCCACGGCCATGCGCGTGGCGGCCTGCGAGTCGGGCTTCAACCCGAAGGCGTACAGCCACCCCTATGCCGGCATCTTTCAGCACGACGTCCGGTACTGGCCGGGTCGGGCCCGGCACTACGGCCATCCCGGGGCGAGCCCGTTCGACGCCTATGCGAACGCGGACGTCAGCCTGAAGATGGCCCGGGCGGCCGGCTGGGGCCACTGGGGCTGCGCGTAGCGAGGCCGGGCCCGGGGGCGGGCCGGTCCCCGGGCCTGCCTACCCGCCGGTTCGCTCCTGGACGGCGCGCCTGATCCGCTCGGCGACGGCCGGCATCTCGTCCTCCATGACCCGGAAGTCCCGACCGAACATCACCACGGCACGCATCGGACTCGTGGCCACCACGGATGCCGTCCGCCGAACGTGCTCCATGAGGGCGATCTCCCCGAAGAAGTCCCCGGGACCCAGCTCGGCGATCACGTCATCCCCGTGCCGGACCTCGGCCGTCCCCTCCTCGATCACGAAGAACTCGTAGGCGAACTTCCCCTCGTCCACGAGGTGCTTCCCCGCCTCCACGTCGACCTCATCGGCCCAGCGCGCCACCTTTTTCCGCTCGGCATCCGAGAGGTCCTCGAACAGCGCGATCGACTTCAGGCGAGCCGCATCCATCCACTCCCTCCTTGGCCGTGTCCTTCCATCTTCGCCGAACCGGGGGCGGCCGGCCACCCGACACCCTCTGGTATCGTGCCGCCGATGCGGCGCGTCCGGGCAGCGCTGATGATCCTGGCCCTGGCCCCCGGCCTCCCGGCCGCCGCCCAGGAAACCCGGGTGGCTGCGCTCGACGACTTCTTCGAGCCGTCCGGGCCCCGGGTCCCCCTGGGGGCCGCGGTGACGTTCGTCAACGAGGGGGACAACCCCCACACCGTGACGGCCGACGACGGATCCTTCGACTCGGGGAACCTGGGGCCGGGCGATCGCTTCACGGTGACCTTCGACGAGCCGGGCCGTCGGCCGTTCTTCTGCGAGTACCACGGCTCCCCCGGCGGCTTCGGGATGGCCGGCACGGTCCTGGTGGGCGGGGTGGGCCCCGAGACCGGCCCCGAGCCCGCCCCGCCGCCGCCGCCCGGCGCCGGCGAGACGATCCGGGTGCCGGAGGACCACGCCTCGATCCAGGCGGCCGTCGACGCGGCCGAGCCCGGCGATCTGGTCCTGGTGGGCACGGGGGTGTACCGGGAGGCCGTCCGGGTGACCACGCCGTACCTGACGATCCGGGGCCTGGACCGGAACGAGGTGATCCTCGAGGGCGACTTCGAGCGCCCCAACGGGATCCACGTCCTCGAGGCCGACGGGGTCGCCGTGGAGAACATGACGGCGCGGCACTACCTGCTCAATGGGTTCTACTGGATCGGGGTCGACGGCTACCGCGGGTCGCACCTGACCGCGTACAACAACGGCGACTACGGCCTCTACGCGTTCGATTCCGTCCACGGGCAGTTCGATCACTCATACGCCTCGGGCCACCCCGACTCGGGCTTCTACATCGGCCAGTGCGATCCGTGCCACGCGCTCGTGCTCGACGTGCTGGCGGAGCGGAACGGGCTCGGCTGGTCGGGGACGAACGCCAGCGGTGACCTCATCATCGCGAACTCGGAGTGGCGGCTCAACATGGCCGGCATCGTCCCCAACACCCTCGACTCGGAGCTCCTGCCACCCCAGCGGGACCAGACGATCGTGGGCAACTGGGTCCACGACAACAACAACCGCTCCGCTCCGGCGAAGCCCGGCACCTACCCGCTCTTCGGGTCGGGTATCGCGCTCGCCGGAGCGACCCACGGCCTGGTCGAACGCAACCTCGTCGAGGATCACGAGCGGTTCGGCATCGTGGCGTTCCCCAGCCTCGACCGGAACCTCTGGATGGCTGCCGGGAACGAGATCCGGGACAACGTCGTCCGTGGCTCGGGGCTGGCCGATCTGGCCCTGGGCGGCCCCTCGGACACGGGGAATTGCTTCGCCGGGAACCGGTACGGGACGAGCCTCCCACCCGCCATCGAGGTCGCGGCCGGATGCGCGCTCACGCTCGCCGGTGGGGGCGGCGGCGACGTGGCCGTGTCGGCCTCGTTCCTGGGGCTCTTCGCCGAAGCAGCCGGTGGCGACTTCCCCCGCGGCGACTGGCGGACCATGCCCTCACCGCCACCCCAGCCGGGGATGCCGGGAGCCGCCTCGGCCCCGCCGGCCCCGGCCCTCGACGTGCCCGAATCGTTCGACCCTGCGGACGCCTCGGCCCCCACGGGGGACGGCGTGGCCCCGGACGTGAACCAGGAGGTGACCGTGCTCGGCGTCGGCGTCACCGCGGCGGGATTCTGGCCGTTGCTCCTGTCGACCTACGCGTACCTGCTGCCGCTGGCCCTGTACGCGGCGTGGATCTCGATCGCGCTGTGGGACCTGGTCCGACGGACGGACCTGTCCACCGCCGCCCGGGTGGGCTGGATGGCGGTGATCCTGGCCGTCCCCCTCCTGGGCCCGGTGGCGTACTTCGCGGTGGGGCGGTCGCCGATCCCCGGCGCGCTGCGGCTCATGCTCGTGGTCGGCGGCCTGGTCGTGTACGCCGTCGTCGCCGGCCTCGCCTTCGTGGCGGCCGGCTCGTAGGCAGGCCCTCAGGGCCCGGCCTCGGGCTCGGGCACGCCGCGAGCCAGGCTGGCCGCCACGGCTCCCCCGAGGATCAGGGCGCCACCGAAGAGCACCCCCGGGCGAAGCGTCTCGCCCAGGAAGAGCAGGGCCAGGACGGCCGCCGCCACCGGCTCGAGCGACGAGATGACCGACGTCCGCACGGCGCCCAGGCGCCGGACGCCCAGGAACAGGAGCGAGAACGCCCCCGCCGTGAGCGCCCCCATGGCCATGATCGGCAGGACCTCCTCGGGCCACGTCGGGAGGCGCTGCCCGGAGGTCAGGGCGAACGCGCCTTGACCGGCCGCGGCGGCCATGGCGATCCACATCGACGACGCCAGCGGCGAGGTCCGCCGGACCAGCGTCTCCAGGCCGATCAGGAAGAACGAGATCGTGAATGCCGAGGCCAGGGCGAAGGCGATCCCGAGAGAGGTGATGTCGAGCCCGCCGGAGGACGCCACCACGACCCCCGAGCCAACCACGGCGGCCCCCAGCGCGCCACCGACCAGCAACCCCGGGAGGCCCATCCCGAACGCCGCCGAGAGGACGGCCACCCACACCGGATAGGTGTAGAAGAGCAGGGTCACGGTCGCCGCGGTCCCACGCCCCAGCGCCAGGAAGAAGAACGCCGCCTCGACACCGTACCCGAGGGCTCCCAGCAGGATCAGCCGCCACCACTCGCCCCGGACGGGGCGCAGAGGCTGGCGTGCGAGCGTCAGGGCCACCGCCAGGAGGGCCGCGGCCGTCCCGAACCTGATCGCCAGCAGGCCGCTCACCGGAACGTCTCGGATCCCCTCGGAGCGACCGATCGTCACGATCATGCCGAACAGCACCGCGGCCGTCGCCGTGAAGAGACCGCCGATCAGATCGCGTCGCCCCTCGGCCGCCATGGCCGACGCATGGTACCGGGCATTCGTTCTGATAGGCTGGCCGCTCCGATGGGCAAGGAAGTCCTGTACGAGACGTTCTTCACCAAGGCCCCGGGCCAGGAGAAGCTGCGGAAGACGGCCCAGGGCCGGCTCAGGCATCTCCTCTCGCAGGGCTGGCACGAGATGGCCCGCGAGCCGTCCGGGCCGGACGCGTACCGCATCCGTTTCGAGCGGGAGGGCGCCACCCACCCCCTGCCCCCGCTGCGGACCAAGCCGGAGCCGCCCCCACGCCGGACGGGCCGCGGCGGTCCCGGCGGGCGCTTCGGCGGGCCCGGCGGCAGGGGCGGCCCCCCTGGCGGCAGGGGCGGCCCCCCTGGCGGCCGAGGCGGCCCCCCTGGCGGGCGAGGCGGTCCTCCAGGCGGCCGAGGCGGCCCCCCTGGCGGCCGAGGCGGCCCTCCGGGCGGGGGGGGGCCCGGGGGGGGGTGCGGCGGGCCCGGCGGCTGGGCCGGCCCGCCCGGGGGCTGGGGGGGCCCTCCGGGGGCCCGTGGGGGCCCTCCGGGCGGCCGTGGCGGCCCTCCGGGCG
>JBQGDK010000208.1:0-3519 GCA_052039025.1 Actinomycetota bacterium | reverse complement strand
TGCCGCAGCGTCGCCGGTTCGAACAGCCCGGCCCGTTCCACCACCCGTCCCTCCGGATCCACGAAGGCGCTGAGGCCCGAGACCGCGGCATGGATCACCCACCTTCCGTTCTCGACCGCCCGGAGCCGGCTCATGAGCAGGTGTTGCTCGGAGGCCGCAGTCCGGTCGTACGAGGCGTTGTTGATCGTGAGGACGAGGAACCCCGCGCCACGTCGGACCATCTCGCGTTCGATCGCGGGGAAGCTGTTCTCGTAGCAGATCGGCGTGCCGATCGGCGGCAGGCCGGGGAGCGAGATCGGCCCGACCTCCTCCCCCGCGGCGCGGTCGACCGCCACCTGCTGCGTCGCCGAGATCCAGTCGAGCTGGTCTCGGAACGGCACGTACTCGCCGAACGGCACCAGCTTCACCTTGTCGTAGCGATCGACGATCGCGCCGGCCCCGTCGAACGCGAGGGTGGAGGTGAACTGGCGGCCGTCCGGGTCGTCCACCACCGCACCGGCGATCGTGGGCACCCCGACCTCAGCTATCGCGTCGCTCACGCCGGCCATCAGCGACGGGTCGCCGGTCACCCCCGGGTCGAGCGACCCCTCTCCCCACACCGCGAGCCTGGGCGGATCCTCGGCCAGGGCCAGGTGGCGCTCGGCGTTCAGGCGCGCGACCGCCGCGTCCTCCTCGGCGCCGACGAGATCCTGCACCGAGCTCACGTCCACCTGGATCGAGGCGACGTCGACACTCGGGCCGTCGGGTTCGGGCAGCGGGACGGCCGCGGGCAGCAGCGCCAGCGCGATCGCGGCCGCCACGAGCCCGGTCGCCCGACCGGGCCGGCCACTCCCCCACCGCTCGAGCGCGAGGAGCAGCAGGCCGGACGTGAGCAGGACGACGAACGACAGGCCCCACACGCCGGTAACCGACGCGAGCGGCAGGGCGGGCGCATCCACCTGCGCCGAACCGAGCTGCCCCCAGCCGAACCCGCCGAGCGGGAACGCGCCGCGCACCCATTCGATCACGGTCCACAGCGCGGCCAGGCCGAGGGTGCCGAGGATGGGGTGCCCGGGCCGCCAGAGCACGCTCGCGCCGGCGCCGAACAGCGCCAGGTATCCGGCGGACATCGCAACGAGCGCGAACCAGCCGAGCTCGCCGAACAGGAGGATCCAGTACAGGAGCGCCCCGAAGTAGACGAACCCGAACGCGAGACCGCACAGGGCCGCCCGCCCCGGGCGCGAGCCGCGGACGAGCCACAGGAACGGCACCGGCGCTACGAACACGAGCGGCCAGAGCGAGGCGGGGGGGAGCGAGAGCGACAGGAGGGCGCCCGAGGCCCCGGCCAGGAGGAGCGCGATCGGGAGCCGGAGCCGTGCTGGGTTCAGGCGCAGTCCCGGCAGAGCACCTTGGCCTTGTCCTTCAGCTGGCTCCGATGCTTCACCAGGTAGCAGTTCGAGCATATGAACTCGGTCGGCTGGGGCGGCACGACCTTGGTCGCGAGGGGCTCCATCTTCTCCTCACGGGTGAGCGTGAGGACGGAGTCGTCCTCCTCCTCGGCCTCCTCGGACCTCGCCTCCTGCTTGACCAGGATGTCCTGGATCGACTCGACGTCCTCGTCGCCCGCGCTCCTCGTGGCGGGTTGCGCGGCAGGCGTGGAGGGCTCGGCCTCTTCGGCCGTCTCCTCGTCGGTCTGTTCGTCTTCGAGCGTGTCTTCCAGATCTTCCACCTAAGCTCCCCCTCCTCAGGCCGGGGGATTGTACTCCCGAGCATCCAGCGGGCAAGCGTTCCGGCCGAACAACGCCGGCGAAGGGGGATTCATTCCCAGCGGGCCCGATCCCACGCTCCGGGGGCTGGGAAAAGACGAGGACCCAAGCGACCTTTGGGGCCGCGGCGCCGGGGCGCCGCGTTCTCTACTCAGCCGCTTGGATCCTCCGTGCGCCGACCGCCGAAGCGATCGTCGCAGGAGCGAAGGTAGCCAAGGCTCCCCGGACGTGTCAAACGCCCTGCTCTCAGGCCGCGAACACGTCCCGGCCGAGGCTCACGGTGACCACCGGCGCGAGGCCCTCGAGCGCCTCGGCCTCCAACGGATCGGCGTCGTAGACCGCGAAGTCGGCATGCTTCCCGGGCTCGAGGCTTCCCTTCTTGTCCTCCTGGTGAGCGAGCCGTGCACCTCCGAGCGTCGAGACCCACACCGCCTCGGCCCGGGTAAAGCGCTGCGCCGGATCGTGGTGCGAGGTGAACGCCTCCACCCCCACGAGCGGGTCGAGGATCGTGATCGGCGAGTCGGAACCGGAGCCGAGCTCGAGCCCCCTGCGGCGGAGGTCGCCGAACGGGTTCATCGCCCATGCGCGGTCAGGCCCGAGGCCCTGCTCGTACAGGCCGCCCGGGAAGCCCCACACCGCATCGAACGTCGGCTGCACGCTGATCGCGAGCCCGAGCATCGCGGCGCGCTCGACGAGGTCGACGTCCACCATCTCGAAGTGCTCGATCCGGTGCCGCCGCGCGCGGAAGTGGCGCCGCTGCCGCGAGTCCAGGGCCTGGTACACGCGTTCCCACGTCCGCACCACCTGCTCGATCCCGGCGTCGCCGATCGCGTGGACGCCCACCTGCAGCCCGGCGAGGTGCCCGTCGTGGAAGAACTGCGCGAGCTCGTCGTCCTCGTAGTAGCCGGACGGGTCGGGGGCGCCGTCCGCGTAGGGCTCCGACACCCATGCCGTGCGCGCGCCGATCGAGCCGTCCACGGGCAGGTCGCCACCCACGCGCGGCAGACCGAGGTCCATCACCGCCGACAGGTCCGTGGTGGCCACGTAGGTCGTGACGTCGACCGGCAGCTTGCCCGCATGCGAACGCAGGATCTCGAGGTCGCGCATGCCGCGTTCGGCCGGCATCGACATCTCGTGGATGCTCGTCACGCCGTGGGCGGCGGCGCGACCCGCCGCCTCGAGCTGGAGCTCCTCGATGTCGTGTTCGGACAGGTTGGTGGCGAACCAGCGCTTGGCGGCCTGCGCCGCGAGACCGGTCGCGCGGCCGTCGGGCTCGCCGCCCTCGCCGCGGCCGATGCCCGAGCTCTCGAGCGCGCCGGTGGCCTCCAGGGCGGCCCGGTTCAGGAGGACGAGATGGCCGTCGACCCGCGCGAGGCCGAGGGGCCGATCGCAGGCGGCGTCGAGCTCGGCGAGCGTGGGCAGCCGCCGGTCCGCCCACCTCGACTCGTCCCACCCGTGCAGGTAGACGGCGCCCTGCCGGCGTTGGGCGACCGAGCGTGCGGCCTCGAGGACGCCCGCGGCCGAGGTGGCCCGGCCGATCTCCGGAGCCTGGTGGTGGACGCCCGTCCCCGTGAGGTGCACGTGGGTGTCCACGAAGCCCGGCAGGATCGTCGTGCCGGGCAGGTCCACGACTCGGTCGGCCCCCGGAGGCTCCCCCGTCCCCACGCGCTCGACGTGGCGCCCGTCGACGAGGATCCACTCCCCCACCGGGGGGTAGGACAACGTATGCACGCGGGAGGCGCGGTAGAGCGTCCGCATCGCGACGGAGCTTAGC
>JBQGDK010000207.1:0-1615 GCA_052039025.1 Actinomycetota bacterium | reverse complement strand
CCGATCCTCCAGCCGGTACACGAACCGGAGGGCCTGCCAGTCCTCGTCGATCGAGCACGACTTGTTGTCGACGAGCCCGGCGTCGAGCCCGATCCGCTGGACGACCTCGAACGACAGGTCGTGCTCGATCCGCGAGGCCTTCTTCGGCCACGCGATCCACAGGCCGCCGTCGGGGGGAAGCGTCGACGCCATCCGCCCGTAACGCTTCGCGAGCACCTCACGGCTCGTCGTGAAGAACAGATGAACGTCGGCCTCCCTGGGGGTCCGAACCGGCGGATAGGCGTCCACGACGTCGCGGATGTCGGGGCCGGCGGGTGGCTGGGGAGCCGCGCCCACGAACAGGCGCTTCCCCTCCTTCAGCCCGAGCTTCTTCCAGAGGGGCGTCGGAGCGGCGTTCTTCGGGCCCACCTCACGACGCTCTGCGGCGGACGTAGTCGCGCAGCACGAAGTCCCCGGCCGACTCCGCCGACATGAGGAACACCCGGCCCGAGGTCAGCCGGGCCAGGCGCTCCATGAACCTCGCCAGGCCCGGGGCCTCCTCGAGCATGAACACGTTGATCGTGACGCCGGCCCGGGCCAGGCGCATCGCCTCGGTCAGCGTCAGCCGGATCGTCTCCGGGACCGGCGGCCACGAGAAGAACGCCTCGTCGCCCTCGAGGTGGGCGGTGGGCTCCCCGTCGGTGACCATGACCACCTGTCGGGAGGCCCGGGGGTGCCGGGCCAGGAGCCGGCCGGCCAGGTTGAAGGCGTGCTGCATGTTCGTCCCGTACACGCGCTCCCATCCCGCGGCGGTGAGGTCCTCGGGCTCCAGCCGCCGGGCGAAGTCGGAGAACCCGATCAGGTAGAGCGTGTCGTGGGGGAAGCGGCCCTCGATCAGCGCGTGGAGGGCCAGGGCCGTCCGCTTCGCCGGGACGAAGTGGCCTCGGAGCGGCATCGAGAAGGACAGGTCGAGGAGGAGCGCGGTGGCGGCCTCGGTGCGGGTCTCGGCCTCCTCGAGCTCGAGGTCGTCGGGGCCGATGCGCACGGCCCGGCCCGGGCCCTCGCGGAGGACCGCGTTGAACACCGTGCGCTGTACGGCCACGGCGCCGCTGTCGCCGAACCGCCACGGCCGGGTGGCGCCGGTGGGCTCGGCCAGGCCCCCGGCCTCACGGGCCTCGTGGACGCCCTCGCGGTCCCGCCGGAGCCGCTCGAACACCCGGACCAGGGCCCGCTCGCCGAGCTTCCGGGCTCCCCGCGGCGTCACCTCGAGCCGCCCTCGGTTCCGGGTCACCAAGCCGGCCTTCTCGAGCGCCCGTTCGATCTCCTTCAGGCGTCGGACGTCGGCCGCCGCCGCGTCCCCGAGCGTCCGGCGCACGGCCTCCTCGTCGACGTCCTCGATCGAGGCGCCGGGGTAGTCGCCGCGGAGCGACCGGTCGAGCTCCTCGAGGTCGTGGAGGCGCTCGAGCGCGTCGACGGTGGCATGGAGCGGCATGGCCTCCTCTCCGCCGCCGAGCGCCGGCTCCCCCCATGCCATGTCGGGGAACAGGTCCGAGAGGTGCGAGGCGAGGCGGTCGGCCTCGAACGCCAGATCGAGGTCGCCCATGACCTGCCGGGCCAGCTCCTCGAGCTCCCGCCG
>JBQGDK010000206.1:0-2851 GCA_052039025.1 Actinomycetota bacterium | reverse complement strand
CGAGAAGGAGAGCCGCATCCGGCACCTCGGCGTGCTGGTGCTCTCGGGGCTGGCCACGGTGATGACCGGGACGCGGATCACCGACGTGTCCAACGGCTACCGGGCCATCCGCGCGGACACGCTGCGGAAGCTGATCCTGCGCCAGGACCAGTTCTGGACCAGCGAGGTGATCATCGAGGCCCTCCGCCACCGGGCCAGGATCGAGGAGGTCCCGATCACCGTGCGGGCCCGGGCCAGCGGCGAGACCAAGAAACCGCGGCCGTTCAAGTACGGCTGGAACTTCCTCAAGGTGATGGTCAAGACCTGGCTCCGGTGACGATCGCTCCGCGGTCGCCCGCTTCGCGGCATGAGCACGTCCGGTTCCGATGCATCGACCTCTCCACTCGAACGGAGCCGCCACGGCCTCCGTCGCTCCGGCCGCCCTCGCCTCCAGCATCCTCGGGATCCGGATTGCGCCTCGTACGGGCGTGGGCGGACCGGCCGCGGCTTGGGGGGTTGGGGATGGGAACCGTGGGGCGGGCGATCGCAGGGATCTTGGCGGGTAGCGTCCCCCGGCGCTAGGCCCGCAGGGCCGCACGAAGGGAATCGGCCGCCGTCCCGGGTTCGGTGGCGTCGACGACGGCGCGAACCACGACGATGCGGGTGGCGCCGGCGTCGAGGACCTCCGGCAGGTTCCGTTCGGTGACGCCGCCGATGGCGAACCACGGTCTGGTCTCGCCGCTCGCCGCGGCGTGGCGGATGGCCTCGAGGCCGGCGGCCGGGCGGCCGGGCTTCGTGGGCGTCTCCCAAACCGGCCCGATGCACAGGTAGTCGGCCTGGGGCGCGGCGTCATCCCACTGCGCCGGCGAGTGGGTGGACAGCCCGACGATGGCGTCCTCGCCGACGATCTCCCGAGCCACCCGGGGCGGCAGGTCGTTCTGACCGACGTGGACCCCGTCGGCGTCGAGCGCGAACGCCACGTCCGGCCGGTCGTTGACGATGAACAGCGCGCCATGCCGCTGGGCCGCCTCACGGAACGTCTCGCCCAACCGGAGAAGATCTCCGGCCTCGGCCCCCTTCTCCCGGAGCTGGATCACGTCGACGCCGGCCCCGAGGATCCCGTCGAGGAACTCCGCCAGCTCCGGCCGGGCCCCGGTGACCACGTACAGCCGGGCCGAGGCCAGCCGGTCCCGCCGTTCCGATGGCTTCACCGCGTTCCCCCCGCCACGGCCCGGACGAGCTCGAGGCGGTCGCCGTCGGCGAGCTCGACCTCCTCGTACCGCCCCCGCTCCAGCGGCTCCCCGTTCCGCTCCACCACGACGTACCTCGGGTCGAGCGCGCGCGACCGGACGAACGCTGCCACGGTCATCGCGCCCTCGACCTCGAGTTCGCGCCCGTTGGCCGTGACCCGCACGTCAGGAGCGGGCCGTCTGGAGCCCGCGGGCCACGCCGGTCACCAGCGAGGGGTCCTCCCACACCGGGTCGTAGCCCATGGCCCGGAGCGAGGCGGCTACCTCGGTCGGCGAGCGGTGATCGGCCACCTCGAACTGCTCCTCGGCCCCGCCGGGCTCCTCGTACCCGCCGGGCTCGGTGTGCGAGCCGGCGCTGGTGTGGGTGATCCCGATCCGGTGGAGGCCGTCCCGCAGCTCCGGGGCCTCGCGGGTCGAGAGCACCAGCCCGGCGTCCGGCAGCGACAGCCGCAGCGCCGCCACCAGCTGGGTCAGATCCCGATCCGTGACCGCGACCCTCGGCTGGAACCCGCTGGCCGAGGGGCGGATCCGCGGGACCGACACCGTCACCTGCGACCGCCAGTACCGCCGCATCAGGAATCGGGCGTGAGCGGCCACCACGATCGCCTCAAACCGCCAGTCGTCGTGGAGCCCGAGGAGCGCGCCGATCCCGACCCGCCGCATCCCGGCCCTGGCCGCCCGCTCCGGCCCGAGGAGGCGCCACCGGTAGTCGCGTTTCCGCCCGGCCAGGTGCACCTCGGCGTACCGGCTCGGGTCGTACGTCTCCTGGTAGATCACCACCCCCTCGCACCCCGCCTCGTGGAGCCGCCGGTACTGCCCCTCGCTCCACACCTGGACCTCGATGGCGATCGAGGGCACCACCGCGGACAGCACCCGGACGTGCCGCTCCAGGAAGTCGACGCCGGTCAGCCGCTCGTGCTCGCCGGTGAGCAGCAGCAGCGACCGGAATCCCTGCGCGGTCAGATGGCGGGCCTCACGGAGCGCCTCGGCCTCGCCGAGCGTCTTCCTCGCCACCGGCAGGTTCCGGGCGAAGCCGCAGTACCCGCACGTCGTCAGGCACTCGTTCGACAGGTACACCGGCGCGTACAGGTGCATGGTCCGGCCGAACCGGGCCAGGGTCAGCCGGCGCGAGGCCCGGGCCAGGTCCTCGAGCCGCTCCGCCGCCGCGGGCGACAGGAGCGCCGCGTGGTCCTGGAGGGTCCGGTCGAGCGGCTCGGTGCCGAGGGCCCGGTCGACCCGCGCCGGCGACGCGCCGTGGGCCGCGGCCAGCAGGCCGTCGATCGGCAGCCGGGCCAGCGTGCCCGCGAAGGTCTCCGCAGGCCACG
This sequence comes from Actinomycetota bacterium, assembly GCA_052039025.1. Lineage (GTDB taxonomy): Bacteria > Actinomycetota > UBA4738 > UBA4738 > CALAEC01 > CALAEC01. The sequence goes on along the minus strand of JBQGDK010000206.1, from coordinate 297 downwards.
GCCCCTCGAAGCCGTCCCGGACGGACGGCGGGCCGGCCAGGTCCGAGAGCCGCTCCACCCTCATGGGTCCGTGAACCCCGGGTCGGCCTGCGAGGTGGCCAGCTTCTCCAGGAACCCCGTGAGCGGGCTCGATGGTTCCGCGTCCTCGCGCTGGGGCGCCCGGCCGGCCAGGAACGCCCGCCGGCCGGCCTCGACGCCGAGCCTGAAGGCCCGGGCCATCTCGACCGGGTCGGACGCCACCGCGATCGCCGTGTTCACCAGCACCGCGTCGCACCCCATCTCCATGGCCTCGGCGGC
>JBQGDK010000205.1:0-4020 GCA_052039025.1 Actinomycetota bacterium | reverse complement strand
GTGAGCACGCCGCGGATCCGCCAGCGGGTCGTCTGGGGCTTGTCCGTGACGATGGAGACCTTCTGGCCCACCAGGGCGTTGACGAGCGTGGACTTGCCGACGTTGGGCCTGCCCACCACCGCCACGATGCCCGAGCGGGTCGGTGTCACGCCAGGTCGGCGGGGCCGAACGCGTCGGGAAGGAGGTCGGCGAGCCGGCGCTCATCGCGCCGTCCGCCCGAGCCCTCGGAGATCACGACCATGTCCGGCCCGAACTCCCACAGGATCTGGCGGCACGCCCCGCACGGCCAGGTGGGCTCCTCGTTCGAGGCCACCACGGCCACGGCCACGACTCGCCTGGCTCCCTCCGAGGCGGCCCGGAAGGCGGCGGTTCGCTCCGCGCACATCGACAGCCCGTACGAGGCGTTCTCCACGTTGGCCCCGGGCACGACCCGCCCGTCGTCGGTGAGGAGCGCCGCGCCGACGTGGAACCCGCTGTACGGGGCGTAGGCCCGATCCCGGGCGGCCCGAGCCTCCCGCACGAGCTCCTCTCCCCGTTCCACCGAGCGGCTCACCGCCGCTCCTCCTCGGCCCGCACGACCTCGGTCGGCAGCCGCTCGATCAGGATCTTCGAGATCCGGCGCCCTTGGACCCGCTCGGCCGTGAACCGCAGGCCCTCGAAGTCCACCGTCTCGCCCTGGGTCGGGAGCCGACCGAGGATCCCCATCATCAGGCCCCCGACCGTGTCCCACTCCTCGTTCGGCAGCTCCGCCTCGAGGAGCTCGTTCAGCTCGTCCACGGGCAGCCGCGCGTTGACCCGGAACCGTCCGTCGCCGGCCGGCTCGACCTGGGGCTCCTCCCGGTCGTACTCGTCGGCGATCTCCCCGACGATCTCCTCGAGGAGGTCCTCCAGCGTTACCAGCCCCACCACCGAGCCGTACTCGTCCACGACCATGGCCACGTGCACCTTCTCCTGCTGCATCTCCCGGAGCAGGTCGGCCACCCGCTTCGACTCCGGGACGAAGTAGGCCCGGCGGGCCAGCTCGCGCAGCGACCGGCCGTCCCGGCCGGAGTGGACCTCGCGGAGGACGTCCTTCGCGTACACGACCCCGATGATCTCGTCGCGCTGCTCGCCGTACACCGGGATCCGCGAGTATCCGTGCCGGATCACCATGTCGAGGACCTCGTCCAGCGAGCCGGCTGCGTTGACGCCGACGATGTCGGGCTGGGGGGTCATGACCTCCCGCACGACCGTGTCGCCGAACTCGAAGATCGAGTGGATCATCTCCTTCTCTTCTTCCTCGATGGCGCCCTCCTGGCTGCCAACCTCGGCCATCGAGCGGATCTCCTCCTCGGAGACGAACGGGCCCTGCCGGAGGCCCTTGCCGGGCAGGAGAACGTTCGCCAGCCCGATCAGCACCCTGGTCGGGCCGCGGAGGATCCGGGCCAGCCAGTACACGAAGGGCGCCAGCGCCAGGGCGACCCGGTCGGAGTGCAGGATCGCGAACGTCTTCGACATCGCCTCGACCAGGACGAAGTACGCCAGCGTGAACAGGACCGACACGATCGTGATCCAGATGTTGCCGAGGTACCGCTCGGCCAGGATCGCCACCAGGATCGCCGAGCCGTTCTGGGCGAACATCACCCACAGGTAGATCGCGTTGAGGAACGCGGGCGGATCGGTCTCGATCTGGACGAGCCGGACCGCGTTGCGACGGCCCTCGTCCTCGAGGGCGAGGGCCCGGACGCGGGTCATGCGGGTCAACGAGGCCTCGGCCATGGCTAGGATCGAGCCGAAGACCACGAGCACGATCACCAGCGAGATCAGCCAGATCACGTGGCCACCCCCGCGTACCGCTCCTGCCGGGCCCACATGGCTCGGCGCTCGTCCTCCTCCTCGTGGTCGTACCCGAGGAGATGGAGGATCCCGTGCACGAGCAGCAGCCGCAGCTCGGCCTCGACGTCGGGGCTCTGCCTCGCGGCCACGGTCGGGCAGATCACCACGTCGCCGAGGAGGCCATCCTCGTTCATCGTGAACGACAGCACGTCGGTGGGCCGGTGTTCGTCGAGGTACCGGCCGTGGAGGTCCGCCATCTCCTCCACGGTCACCAGGGAGACCGACAGCTCGACCGGTCCGGCTCCCTCCGCCTCGAGCGTTCGCGCCGCGAGCTCGGTCAGCCCGGCGTGATCGGCGGGGAGGTCCTGGCGGTCCGAGAGGACCACCGTGGGGCTGGGATCGTCGGCCTCGTCGCTCACGGTCGGGCGCCCTCGGCCTCTCCGGCCCGCTGCTCCCCGTACCGCCGGTAGGCCTCCACGATGTCCTGGACGATCTTGTGTCGGACCACGTCCCGCGCCCCCAGGTGGACGAACTCGAGCCCCTCGATCTCCTGGAGGATCTCCTCGACCACGATCAGCCCGGAGCGCTGGCCCGGCGGCAGGTCGATCTGGGTGATATCGCCGTTCACCACCGCCCGCGATCCGAACCCGAGCCGCGTCAGGAACATCTTCATCTGCTCCGGTGAGGTGTTCTGCGCCTCGTCGAGGATGATGAACGAGTCGTTCAGGGTCCGGCCACGCATGTAGGCGAGCGGGGCCACCTCGATCGTGCCCCGGTCCATGAGCCGGGAGAACGCCTCCGGGTCCATCATCTCGTACAAGGCGTCGTACAGCGGCCGGAGGTAGGGGTCGATCTTCTCGTAGAGCGTCCCCGGCAGGAACCCGAGCTTCTCGCCGGCCTCGACCGCGGGACGGGTCAGGATGATCCGCGACACCTCCCGGGCCTGGAGCGCGCGGACGGCCGTGGCCACGGCCAGGTACGTCTTGCCGGTGCCGGCGGGCCCGATGGCGAACACGAGCGTGGACCGGCGGAGCGCGTCCACGTACGACTTCTGGCCCACGGTCTGGGGCGCGATCGATCGGCCCCGGGAGGTGAGCAGCACGTCCGTGAGGACCTCGGACGGTCGAACGTCGTCCAGCTTGATCATGTCGATGGTCTTCCCCACGGAGGACCGGGTCAGCTGCTGGCCGCGCCCGATCAGCTCGATGAGCTCCTCGAACAGCCGGGCCACGCGCTCGGCCTCGGTCTCCTCCCCGGTGATCGTGATCTCGTTGCCCCGGACCAGGATGTGCGAGTCGAAGGCCGCTTCCACGAGCTTGAGGAGCTCGTCCCGCTCTCCGAGGAGGGCCACCATCGAATGGCTGCCCGGGACGAGGATCTTGACCTGGGTGCTGGTACCTGCCACCTGCTCCTCGGGGTTTCCCCCTGCTAGAAGCGGGGTCGCCTCCGCGACCCCGCCCTCACAGTCTACACCGCCTACCCCGGCGGCCACCCCATCGGGCGGCCCCCCAGCAGGTGGAGGTGGAGGTGATGGACGCTCTGGCCGGCGTGGGGCCCCACGTTCGTGACCACCCGCCACCCCGAGCGGTCGATCTCGTTGGCCTTCGCCAAGTGGGCCACGGCGGCGAACAGCTCCGCGAGGAGGTCGGCGTGTCGGACCCTGAGGGCCCGGGCCGACTCGATGTGCTCCTTCGGGACCACCAGGATGTGCACGGGCGCCTGGGGGTTGATGTCCCGGAACGCCACGACGTTGTCGGAGACGTGGATGACGTCGGCCTCGGTCGTCCCCGCCGCGATCTCGCAGAACTGGCAGTCCGCCACCGGCTCCCCCTTCGTCCGCCGGATGCTAGCGCGGGGGACGGCCCCGGTCGAGGCTCACCCGAGCCGGCCGTACCGGGCCAGGGTGACCGCGGCCGCGGCCACCGCGGCGGTCTCGGTGCGGAGGATCTGCGTCCCCAGCCCGGCGAGCTGGGCCCCGGCCCGCTCCACCGCTCGGGCGTCCTCCTCGGGGATCCCCCCTTCGGGGCCGACCACGAGCCCCAGGCCCGGGGGCGCTTCGGACGGGAGGGCGGCCAGGAGCCCCACGGTGGCCCGCTCCCACAGCACGACGGTCGGCTCGGCGTCCGGGACCACGGCCTCGGCCCAGGGGAGCGGCCCGGCCACCGCCGGCAGGAACCTGCGCCGGGACTGCTTCGCCGCCTCCCG
>JBQGDK010000204.1:0-4489 GCA_052039025.1 Actinomycetota bacterium | reverse complement strand
CACCGCGATGCCGCGCCCACGAAGGAGGACGCCGCCGCCCGGTATCCGGACGGCGGCGTCGGGAGAGCGACCCGCGATGGGCCGCTAATGTGCTGCCGCGGGCATGACCGTCAGCTCACCCTCCATCCCGGCCTCCCGGTGTCCCGGGATCGAGCAGTAGAACGTGTAGGCGCCGGTGGATGCCTCGACCGAGAACGACACGGTCCCGTTCGCGTCCACGGGCTGATTCACGTCCAGCTCATCGATCGTGAAGTCGTGCGGGAGGGCCTCGACGTTCGTCATCTCGATGGCCACGGTTCCCTCGGCGGCCTCGATCGAAGCCGGCGTGAACCCGGTGATGGCCGCCTCGAGGGCGATGGAGTCACCGTCGCCTCCGCCGCCGCCCTCGTCCTCCTCGGCGGGCATGGTGTCCACCGGGGTCATCTGTCCGCTCAGCCCGGATGTCTCGGTGAGGCCGGCGTCGAAGGGGCTGGCCATCCGCGGGTAGTCGGACGGGGTCGGCGAAGCCGACTCGCTGATCTTCAGCACGCCGAGCGCCCCGAGCCCGGTGTAGGCGAACGAGTGGTTCACGAACGGGTACAAGCCCTCGTCTGGGACCCGCAGCTCGAACATGGCCCCGCCGCCCGGCGGGACGCTCCAGGTCTGCATGCCGTTGATGGCGTTGGTGGGGTTGCCGTCCGGATACACGTGGTCGAACAGCGCTCCGATTACGTGGAACGCGTTGTCCAGCGTGGGGCCGGCATTCATGACCCACAGCCGGACCAGCTCGTTCGGCCGGGCCTCCAGGGGAGCGTCGAGGTACCGGTTGGCGAAGCCGTTGAACACCACGTACTCGGGCTCCACGGCGCTCATCCGGTCCATGTCTCCCTGAAGGGCGCCGTCCACCGGCCTCGCGCCCGGATAGAACTCGCTGGACACCAGGACGTACTCACGGGCGGGCTCCAGGGCTTCCTTCGGCTCCACGATGATGGCCCCGTACATCCCGTTGGCGATGTGCTCCAGGACCGGCGGGACGCCACAGTGGTACATGAACACCCCGGGGAAGCGGGCCACCCAGTCGAACGTCAGGGTCTCGCCGGGGGGCACCGGCTGGTAGTTGACGTCCCACGGGGTCTGGGCCGCGTGGAAGTCGATGGAGTGAGACAGGTTGACCGTGGTGTTGTTCGTCATGTTGAACCGAACCGTGTCGCCTTCCGTGACCCGGATCACCGGGCCGGGGGCCGTCCCGCCGAAGGTCCACACGCGGTAGTCGACACCCTCGGCGATCTCCTGTGTCGTCTCGGTGGCGTCGAGCTCGACCTCCACGACGTTGCCGGTGCCCTGGCCCTCGGTCCGGAACTGCTCGGCCTGCGTCGCCGTGCGGACCTCCGGCGAGCTCTCGGCCGCTCCCTGTGGGCCGATCCACGTGACGCCGATGATGACCAGGGCCGCCTCGAACGCGATCGCCCCGATGAAGAGCCGTCCCATCGCCTCTCCCTTCCTCCCCCGGGCCTGAGCCCGGGCTCGCCTGCTTATCTGGAGTCTTCTACCATAGGTATACATCGGCAGTCAAGGTATTGTGTTGAACTAAACGTTGTGCTAGGGTCGCGGCCATGAACCTGCAGCTGACCCGGCGCGGGGACTACGCGGTCCGAGCGGCCATCCACCTGGCCCGGGCGGCCCAGGACGGGAGCTACGCCAAGATCCGCGAGGTCTCCCAGGCCATGGGGCTCCCGCTCAGCTACACCCCCCAGGTCCTGGTGCTGCTGGCCCGGGCCGGGCTGGCCGAGGCCAAGGCCGGCCGCGAGGGGGGGTACCGGCTGTCCCGGGAGCCCCAGGCGATCACGCTGCTGGAGGTGGTCGAGGCCGCCGAGGGGGACCTCCGGCCGACCCGGTGCACGCTCCGGGGCGGGCCCTGCCGGTGGGAGGACCACTGCGCGGTTCACCCGTTCTGGGTGGAGGCCGCCGACGGGTTCCGTGAGTCCCTGGCCCGCACGTCCCTGGCCGACCTGGCCCGGACCGACCGGGCCCTGGCTGCCCGCGAACCCACCTCCTGAGCGCCCCGCCCCTCGCTCCGCTTGCGCCCAGGAATTCAACGTGCGTAGAATTTCTCCTTCAACATGCGTTGAGCTCGAGGAGGGAGGCTCCCATGTGGGCCATGGTGATGAAGGAGTTCCGTCAGCTCCGCCGCGATCGGAGGACCCTGGCGCTGCTGATCGTCATGCCGCTGGTCCAGCTGATCGTGTTCGGGTACGCGGCGAGCTTCGACGTCTCCGAGATACCCACCGCGGTGCTCGGTTCGGAGGCCGGCCGGGTGGCCCCGAACCTCCCGGACCTGTTCGAGGTCGAGGAGGTCGATCCCTCGGCCGGCGACGCTCGAGGGAGGGAGCTCCTGCGGGACGGGGACGCGGTGGTGGCCTTGGTGACCGGCTCCGAGCCGCCCGTGGCGTTCATCGACGGGTCCGAGCTCTTCTCCGCTCAGGCCGCGCTCCAGGCGATCGCCCAGGCGGGCCAGGCAGGCGTCGACATCAGATCCGAGGTCCTGTTCAACCCGGGCCTCGAGACCTCGGTGATCATGATCCCGGGCCTGGCGGGCCTGATCCTGCTGTTCATCGGTTCCCTCATCACGAGCCTCGGGGTGGTCCGGGAACGGGAGGCCGGCACGCTGGAGCAGCTCGCGGTGATGCCGCTCCGGCCCCGGGACGTGGTCGTCGGGAAGATCGCCCCGTATTTCGTGGTCGCGGCCATCGACCTGGCCGTGATCGTGGGGGCGGGCGTCCTCATCTTCGACGTCCCGTTCAACGGCTCGGTCTGGACCTTCGCCCTCGGGTCAGTGCTGTTCCTGTTCAGCGCGCTCGGGGTGGGGGTGCTGATCAGCAGCGTGTCGAAGAGTCAGGGCGAAGCCATCCAGCTGGCCCTCCTGCTCCTTTTGCCCCAGATCCTCCTGTCGGGACTCATCTTCCCCCTCCAGTCGATGGCGCCCGGCGTTCGGTGGATCGCCTACCTGCTCCCGCTGAGCTACTTCATCGAGATCTCCCGCGGCGTGATGATCCGGGGCGCCCCCCTGGAGGCGGTGGCCGAGCCGATGCTGATCCTGGCGGTGATCGGGGCGGTCGTGTTCCTCCTGGCGGTGCTCCGCTTCCGACGTGAGCTGGCCCCGGCGGGTCGGGGGGAGGCGGTCGTCCTGGAGCCCGCGGTCCGATGACCTGGGGCCTGGATGGGGTGACCGTGCGGTACGGGGGCACCGAGGCGCTCGACGAGGTCTCCTTCCACGTCGACGCGGGCTCGGTCACCGCGGTGATCGGCGGAGATGGCGCCGGGAAGTCCACGGCGCTCCGGGCCCTTGCCGGGCTGGTCCGCGTGGAGCGGGGACGGGTCCGGCGACCACCCGAGGAACGACTGGGATACCTCCCCGAGACCTCGGGCGTCTATCCCGATCTGACCGTGGCCGAGAACCTGGCCTTCACCGCCTCATCTCATGGGCTGCGAGGGTCGGCCCTGGCCGACCGGGCCGACGAGCTGCTCGAGCGCACCGGGCTCTCCCCGGCCCGGAACCGGCTGAGCGGCCGGCTGTCCGGCGGCATGCGGCAGAAGCTCGGCCTCGCCGTGGCCCTGGTCCATCGGCCCGAGCTCATGGTCCTCGACGAGCCGACCACGGGCATCGACCCCGTCAGCCGGGCGGAGCTGTGGCGCCTGATCGCCGACGAGGCAGCCCGGGGGGCCGGGGTGACGGTGTCCACCTCCTACCTGGACGAGGCTGAGCGCGCCGGGGCCGTCCTGGCCCTGGAGGAGGGACGGACCTCCGCCGCCGGGGACTCGGACCGGGTGATCGAATCGATGCGGACGCGGGCGGCCTCGGTCACCGGCCCCCTGCCCGCCGGCGCCCCGACCGGCGGCGAGGTGCTGGCCGAGGCCCGCGACGTCGTGAAGCGGTTCGGGCCCTTCACCGCCGTCGAGGCCGTGTCCCTGCGCGTCCAACCCGGTGAGGTGGTCGGCCTGGTGGGGGCCAACGGCGCCGGGAAGACCACGCTCGTCCGCATGCTTCTGGGGCTCCTCGTCCCCACCGAGGGGTGGGTGCGGCTCTTCGAGCGATCCCCGTCCAGGCAGACCCGCCGCCGCCTCGGCTACGTGCCGCAGTCGCTGGGGCTCTACGGCGACCTCACTGTGCAGGAGAACCTGTCGTTCGCGGCGGCGGCCTTCGGCTCGGACCAGGGCGTCCTGCCCGAGGATCTCCGGTGGGCCTCGGACCGGCTGCTCCGCACGGTCCCGTTGGGCGTGCAGCGCCGGGTGGCCTTCGCCGCGGCGCTGGCGCACCGGCCGGGGCTGTTGGTGCTGGACGAGCCCACCTCCGGTGTCGACCCGGTGGGGCGGGCGGAGCTGTGGCGGACCATCCGCGACGCCGTCGGCCGGGGCGCCGGGGCCCTGGTCACCACCCATTTCATGGAGGAGGCCGAGCGCTGCGACCGGGTCGTGGTGATGGCCGGCGGACGGGTGGTGGCCGAGGGGACCA
>JBQGDK010000203.1:0-4447 GCA_052039025.1 Actinomycetota bacterium | reverse complement strand
GAGTGGGACAGGGTCGAATACGTTCGGGCGGCCGCCGATCGAGCCTACGACATGGCCCGGCTGGGCTCGCCGACTCGCGACGTGGACCTGGCCGAGGTCGACGACACGTACTCGTACCGCGAGCTGATGCACCTCGAGGCGCTCCGGCTGGCCCGCCGCGGCGAGGCCGGGGCGATGCTCGAGGAAGGCGCGTTCGGCCGCGACGGCGACCTACCGGTGAACCCCTCCGGCGGCTCGCTCGGCCAGGGATACCTGTTCGAGGCGAACGGGCTGGCCCGCGCGCTCGAATGCGTCCTTCAGCTGCGGGGTGAGGCGGGGGAGCGTCAGGTCGAGCAGGCTGGGGTGGCGGTGGCCCAGTCCTGGCGAGGGGTGCCCTCGACCTCGGCGGCGGTCGCGGTGTTCGCCTCGAACGAGGCGGTGGCATGAGGTGCGCATCGATCACGTGTACTACTGGGTGAGCGATATGGATCGAGCGGTGAAGTTCTACGAGGACGTGGTGGGGCTCCGGCTCACCCGCCGCGACGGCTCGAACTGGGCCGAGTTCGACGCCGGCCCGATCAGGCTGGCCCTGCACGGCGCCGTCGAGGGACGGCCCATGCACCCGGGCGGGGCCACCGCGGTGTTCGGCGTCGAGGACCTGGACGCGGCCCGGGCCCAGCTGGAAGGCCGGGGCGCCACGTTCGACGAGCACCTCGGCGAGGTGGAGGGCTTCGCACGGTTCGCCTCGTTCCGGGACCCCGACGGCAACGCCGTGCAGATCATCGAGTACGCGGGGGACACCTAGATGGGCCAGCGGGTCGCGGTGGTAGGCGCCGGGATGACGAAGTTCGTGCGCCGGGCCCAGGAGACCGGGAAGGAGCTGGCCTGGCAGGCGGCCCGGGCGGCCCTCGACTCGGCGGAGATGCGACTCGAGGACGTCGACTGCGTGGCCATGGGCACCGCGCCCGACGCGTTCGACGGCGTCCACATGAAGGGCGAGTACCTTGCCGACGGTGCCGGCGCGTGGGGCAGGCCGTACTTCCGGACCTACGTCGGCGGCGGCACCGGTGTCTTCGTGACGATCCAGGGCTGGTATCAGGTCGCCAGCGGGATGTTCGACACCTGCCTGGTGGTGGCCGAGGAGAAGATGTCCTCGACCCAGCCGCACGCGCAGGGCGCGTTCATCACGATCTTCGACAACATCCTGGAACGACCGCTCGGACCGAACCTCCTGTGGATCTTCGCGCTCGAGATGAACCGATACATGAGCGTGCACGGCCTGGAGAAGCGCGACATCGCCCAGGTCGCGGTGAAGAACAAGCGCAACGCCGCGGACCACCCCGCCGCGCTGCTGGGGCAGGCCGACATCACCGTCGACGACGTCCTGGACTCCGAGGTGCTGGCGTGGCCGGTCCAGCGGCTCGACGTCTCGCCGGTCTCGGACGGGGCGGTGGCCGTGGTGCTGGCCGCCGAGCACGTGGCCAAGCGGGTCACCGACAGGCCGGTGTGGGTCGACGGTGTCGGCTGGCACCTGGACACGGCGTACTGGACGAATCGCGACCTCTACTACCCCAGGTACGTCGAGTACGCGGCCCGGATGGCCTACGACATGGCCGGGATCCGCGAGCCCCGCAAGGAGATCAACATCGCCGAGCCCTACGACCCGTTCGACTACAAGGAGCTGCACCACCTCGAGGGGCTCCAGCTGTTCGACAAGGGGAAGGCCCCCGAGGCCATGAAGGACGGCGTGCTCAACCGGGACGGGGACCTGCCGTCGACGCCCTCGGGCGGGCTGCTGGGCGTCGGCAACCCCATCGCCGCGGCCGGGCTGATGAAGATCGCCGAGCTGTACTGGCAGCTGTCGGGGCAGGCCGGCACGCGGCAGGTGCCGGGCGACCCCCGGAAGGGCGTGGCCCAGGCCTGGGGCGACCTCATGCAGGTGGGAACGGTGGTGGTGATGGGCAGGTGAGCCGGAACGGGGACGCGCCGCCGCGCTCGACGCTCGGCCCCACGCCGCTGAAGGACGAGGCGTTCCGCCGGGCCGTTGGCGCGGTCGACTGGGAGGTCGACGCCCGCTACGCCTGGGACACGGGCGTGGCCGTGAGCGGGTACCTCCGGGGGCTGCAGCGGGGGGTGATCCTGGCCCGGGAGTGCCGGCGGTGCCGCCGGGTCCTGGTGCCGCCCCGGATGTTCTGCGAGCAGTGCTTCCGGCCCACCGATCGGTGGGTCCAGGTCGAGGACACCGGGATCGTCAACACGTTCTCGATCTGTCACATCCGATGGGACATGGAGCCGCTCGAGGAGCCCGAGCTCCCGGCGGTGATCGAGATCGACGGGGCCTCGCCGGGCATCGGGTTCATGCACAAGCTGGGCGAGGTGGCCCCCGACGACATCTCGGTCGGCATGGCGGTCGAGGCGGTGTGGGCACCCGAGGGCGAGCGACGAGGCTCGATCCTCGACATCCGGTACTTCCGGCCCCGAGACGCGGAGCTGCGGAGGGGCTGACGGTGTTCGAGAAGATCTCCGACCCGAAGGACGTGATCCTGTGGCAGGACCGGATCCCGATCCGGCACCGGTACACCCCCGGCGTCGCCGGCGAGGCGTTCTTCGCGGCGCTCCGTGACCGCGGCGAGCTCCTGGCATCGAGGTGCGAGGAGTGCCAGATCACGTACTGCCCCGCTCGGCTCTTCTGCGAACGGTGCTTCGCCGGGCCGCTCGAGCCGGACGTCACGGTGGGCCCGCAGGGGACCCTGGTCTCGTTCTCGGTCGGGACGGTCGGCGTGGAGGGCGAGCGGCTGGAGGAACCCGTCACCGTGGGCCTGGTCCGCCTCGACGGCGCCGACACGGTCCTGCTGCACTTCGTGGTGGAGGCCCCGGAGCTCGAGATCGGGATGCGGGTCGAGGCCGCCCTCAAGCCGAAGGCGGACCGGACAGGCTCGATCCTCGACCTCCGCGGGTTTCGACCGGTCTAGGCGGAGCGTTCGTTTCGCTCCTCCCGTTCGGGGGAATCTCCCCGTGTATCCGTTTCCGGACGGACGGCCCGGGACCGAGCGGAGACGGTCCGCGGCCCGCAGACGAGGAGGCGTCATGACACCCCTAGCCCAAGTGGACCTCGAGGGCGGCCTGGAGCGGGCCTGGACCTCGATCATCACGTTCCTGCCGAAGCTCGGCGGTTTCCTGCTGATCCTTCTGGTCGGCTACTTCGTGGCCAAGGCGATCGAGAAGATCCTCGACCGGATCCTGGAGCGGGTGGGCTTCGATCGGCTCATCGACCGGGGCGGGCTGCGGGGGGCCATGGACCGGACCCGTTTCGACGCCAGCGACATCCTCTCCCGGATCGTGTTCTACACGGTCATGCTGTTCGTCCTCCAGCTCGCCTTCGGCGTGTTCGGCCCGAACCCGATCAGCGACCTGATCGAGGGCATCATCGCCTTCCTCCCGAACCTCTTCGTGGCCATCCTGATCATCGTGATCACCGCCGCCGTGGCCACCGGCGTGCGGACCATCGTGTCCGGCGTCCTGGGCGGTCTCTCCTACGGTCGAACGCTGGCGATGATCGCGGCGGCGGGCATCTGGATCGTGGGCATCACTGCGGCGCTCACCCAGATCAACGTGGCGGAGCCCATCGTGACCGGCCTGTTCTACGCGCTGCTGGCCCTGGTCGTCGGCATCGGCATCGTGGCGGTGGGCGGCGGCGGCATCGAGCCGATGCGCGAACGCTGGAACCGCGCCTTGGACCGGGTGGAGCGGGAGGCGCCGCAGATCCAGGCGGAGGCTCGGGCCGGGGACGAGGCCGTGCGAGAGCGCGGCGACGAGGTCCGGAGGGAGATCCGAACCGAGCCCGAGATGCTGCTCCCGCCAGAGGAGCCCCGCCGCTAGGTCAGGCGGGCTCGTCAGCCGCGAGGTGGCGCCGGGCCACCTCGCGGGCCCGCCTCCGAGGCCACGTCCGATCGTCGGCGTTTCGGCCGTCGAGGGCGTGGTGGACGATCACGTTGCCGCCCCGGAAGTACTCGACGTGTGGACCGCACACGCAGGCGTCCGCCCGCTCCTCGTGGACGATCCAGTCCTCGACGGGCACCACGTGATAGGTCTGCATCCGGGATCCTTCCGATGACCTCCGGTGGTCGGCCGTCATCTCGGTCATCGGCACGGCTGCCCCTGGGTTGAGGTGGGCGGACTCCCGTATCCTTGGTCCGTGAGCGCGCGCACGTGCGAGCGGTGTGGCACGCCGCTCCCTCCCGACGCCAGGTTCTGCCCACGCTGCGGGGCCTGGGTGGCCCAGGAGGAGGACGAGGCCGGGGAGGAGCGGAAGGTCGTCACGGTCCTGTTCGCGGACATCGCCGGCTCGACCCAGCTGGCCGCCCGGCTCGACCCCGAGCGGTTCCGCGAGGTCATGGGGGCCTTCTACCAGCTCGCCTCGGACGAGCTGTCCTCGCTCCGGGGCCGGGCCGAGAAGTTCGTCGGGGAC
>JBQGDK010000202.1:0-2150 GCA_052039025.1 Actinomycetota bacterium | reverse complement strand
CCAGGCCGATCGCCGCCGAGTCCATCACCTGCAGGAACCGGTAGCCGTACCGCCGCATGAGCGGGTACGCGGCCAGGATGGCGCCCACGATCCCACCGAGGAGCGAGATGCCGCCGCGCCAGATCGCCAGCATGTCCCCGACGGACTCGAACTCGCTGAAGTGCCCGATCACGTAGAAGAGGCGGGCGCCCACGATGGCGCCGACCAGCGCCCAAAGCAGGATCGTGCCGATGTGCTCCTCGGAGAGGCCACGCTTCCGCCCCTCGCGGAGCATCCACCACGAGCCGGCCAGGTAGCCCACGGCGATGCCGATCCCGTGCGGGGAGATCGACAGCGGACCGAGATGGATCCGATCCAGCACCGGCCAGCCGATGACGGCCAGGATGTCCACGTCGAGCGAGTCTATCCGAGGACCCGCGCGGAGACCGATCCGCTCCAGCCGTCGGCCACCGCCCGACCCAGCAGGAGGCCGCCGACCACGTCCGCGGGGTAGTGCACGCCGAGGGAGATCCGCGACGCGCCCACGGCCACGGCGAGCCCGGTCAGGGCCGCCCGAGCGCCGGCGCTCAGGCGGAGGTCCCGGCCGGCCACGGTCAGGAACGCCACCAGGGTGGCGGGATGGGAGCTCGGCCAGGAGGCGCCGTGGGGCCTGCCGATGAGGAGCCGCCCGGGCGCGGGCAGATCGGCCTCGTACGGCCGGAGCCGCCGGAACACCCGCTTCAGCCCCTGCCCCAGGAGCCACATCGCCGAGGCCGCGCCGAGCGCGTCCGCCGCCTCCCGACGCCGCCCGCCCGCGGCCAGGGCCCCGGCCGCCCCGGCGGCGGCCCACAACGACCCCAGCTCGGTGATCGTCCGGAAGGCCCCGTCGAGCAGCGGATGGTGCAGTCGACCGTTCGCCACCCCGAACAGCCGGTCGTCGAGCCGGCGGCCGGCGCCCCTGGCCGTGGCCACGGCCACCGCGAGGGCGGCGACGCCCAGCAGCAGGGCCCGCGGGAGGCTTCGCGGGTCGTGGGGTGGTGTCGGCGGCACGGCCGGGAAATCATAATGGCGGGGTCGACCGAGAGGAGGCGATCGTGCAGGAGCACGGACCGCGGGAGCACGGACCGCGGCGCGAGCCGGCGGCGACCCCCGAGCGGAAGCGCGAGACCGGGACGATCGTCAAGGCGATCGTGGCCCTCATCCTGCTGATCCTGTTCATCTGGTTCATCGCCGCGAACTCCCGTCAGGTCACGGTCGACCTCCTGTTCACCACCGCTCAGGTGGCCCTGATCTGGGTGTTCCTGGCGTGCGCCCTGATCGGGGCGCTGATCGCCTATCTCCTGGCCCGACCGAGCCGGCGGGAGACGAGGAAGTACATCCGGGAGCTGGAACGGCGCCTCGAGCACGGGTGAGGGCGGCGCCCTACCGGCCCTGCTCGATCTGTCGTTTCTGAGCCCGGATCCCCCGCCGCAGGAGCTGCCGGCCGCCGAACAGCCGCACCGTGCTTGCCAGCAGCTCACCCACCGCCCCGCCCGGGATGTGGTAGTCGATCTCGTGCTCCAGCCGCGACCGGCGCGGCCCGCCCGGGCGCACCCACGTGGTGACGACCGCTTCGATGGGACCCGACAGGCGGATCCGGGAGTATCTCGGCGGGTCGATCTCCTCGACCTCGGCGTGCACCTCGATCGACACCCCGAACCCCCCGAGCTCGGTCCGATACTTCGTGCCCTCCTGGAGGCCGTCCGGGGGGACGTCGCTCACCGAGCGGATGAAGCGGTTCCACCGAGGGAGGTTCCGGGGGTCGGCCACGACGCGCCACGCCTTCTCCTGGTGGGCCTCGACCTCGATCGACTCACGGATCCGGCTCACGATCGGCCCACCGTACCGCTGGCCCACCCCCGCCACCAGACGACGCTCCGGGAACGGAGCCGGACCACGGCCGGCTCGCGCAGCTCGACCTCGGCGATCGCGGCCTCGAGCGAGCGGCGGCCGGTTCCCAGGCGGTCGGGGAGGAACGTGGCGGTCTCGCCTCTGATCAGCAGCCCGCGCATCCTCGCCGCCCGCCACCGGGAGGCGTGCTCGACGACCAGGGCGCCGATCCCCCGGGCCGGAGCCGAGGCGGCGGCCAGGACCGGCCGGGGGACGACGATCAGGAACACCCCGCCCGACCG
>JBQGDK010000201.1:0-3256 GCA_052039025.1 Actinomycetota bacterium | reverse complement strand
GCGAGGGCCATCCTGGAGCGCCAGGGTCTCGATCGCCTGACGATGCGCAACCTCGCGGATCGCCTGGGCGTGGCCCCGAACGCCCTCTACAGCCACTTCGCCGACAAGGAGGAGCTGCTCGACGCGCTCATGGACTCGCTCCTGGCCGACGTCGAGATCCCGCCCCTGGACACCGGCCGAGAGGGGCTGATCCGGCTGATGCGTTCGAGCCGCCGCTTCCTCCTGTCCCGCACCGAGCTGCTCCCCCGCTTCCTGACCCATCCGAGGCGGGGGCCGAACGCGATCCGACTCGGCGAGGCGACCCTCACACTCCTGGCCGGTACCGGCCTGCAAGGCCGGGAGGCGGCCGATGCGCTCAGGATCCTTCTCGTGTACACGTTCGGGTTCGTGGCCCAAGAGGCGCCGCGGCGTCTGGATCCCGAGGCCGACCTGAGACGCACGCGGAGCGATGAGGCTTTCCGGGCCGCCCGGGAGCACCCCCGGATGCGGGAGCTCGCGGGCCCCCTGGCCGAGGATCCGAGCGAGGCCACGTTCGAGAAGGGACTCGGCTGGCTCCTCGACGGCATCCTGAAGCGGGGCCGGACCAAGACTCGGCGGTCGTGAGTGACCCGGGCGTCGTACGCCCGGCCGTAGGATTCCGCCCATGAGACCCGGTCCGGTGGCCCGTGCGGTCCTGACGTTCGCGCTGCTCGGGCTCGCCGTCCTCGCCCTCGTCGGGGTGACCGGTATCCTGGTCCTCCGGAGCCTGGCCACCGAGCAGGCGATCTCCCAGGCGCGAGGGTTCACCGCGTTCTCCGCGCGCGTCGTCGAGCGGCGCGTTCGCGACGGCCTCCTCACGGGCGATGCCGAGGCCAGCGCGGCCGTCGCCGCCGTGGTCTTCGACGCCGTGCTCTTCGATCCGATCGTGCGAGTGAAGATCTGGTCCGCCGACGGCGTGGTGGTGTACTCCGACCGCAGTGAGCTGATCGGCGAGCGCTATCGGCTCGGCCAGGATGAGCTGGAGGCCCTGGAGCGGGGCGGGGTCACGGCCGAGGTCTCCGACCTGAGCCGCCCAGAGAACCGGTTCGAGCGCAGCTTCGGGGATCTCCTCGAGGTGTACACGGCCATCGAGACCCCGAGCGGCGAGGCCCTGCTGTTCGAGACCTACCAGCGATCCTCAAGCATCGAGGCCGGCAGCGCCGACCTCCTCGGCACGTTCGCGCCGGTGCTCGTGGTCGCGCTCGTTGCGTTCGCGGCGATCGAGATCCCGCTCGCGTGGGCGCTGGCCCGTCGGGTCCGGGGTGCCCAGCTCGATCGCGAGCGGTTCCTCCAACGCGCCGTGGAGGCCTCGGACCGGGAGCGGCGACGCATCGCCGGCGATCTCCACGATGGCCCGGTACAGGACCTGGCCGGCCTGGCGATGCGTCTCTCCGCGGCTGCCGAGGCCGGCCGCGACCCCGAGGCGCGACGGGCCCTGGCGGAGGCCGCCGCGGCCGCCCGGGCCAGCATCCGCACGCTGCGCTCGGCGGTGGTCGGCGTCTACCCCCCGAACCTCCAGCAGGCGGGCCTGGAGCCCGCGCTGTCGGACCTGACCGCCCGGCTCCAGCAGGAGGGGCTCGAGGTCGGCCTCGACGTGTCCGTCACCACGTTCGGCCCGGAGATCGACGAGCTCCTCTACCGAGCCTGCCAGGAGGCCCTCCGGAACGTGGTGACCCACGCCGGGGCCCACCGCGTCGACGTGGCGATCCGACGCGGGGGGGACGGCGCCGTCCTCCTCGTCGCCGACGACGGGGTGGGGGTCGATCCCGCCGGCGTGGTCCGAGCGCGGGCCGAGGGACACATGGGCCTCCAGATCCTCGAGGAGCTCATCCGCGACGCCGGCGGAAAGCTGACGATCTCCCCTCGGCGGGGCGGCGGTACAGTGATGCGAGTGGAGGTGCCGGGGTGAGGATCCGCGTGGGGATCGCCGACGACCACCGCGTGGTGCGCGTCGGCCTCGAGCAGCTACTGGACACGTTCGACGACGTCGAGCTGGCGTTCTCCGCCGGGGGAGGCGAGGACGCCGCTCGCCTGGCCGCGGAGGAGCGGCCGGACGTGCTGATCCTCGACCTGTCGATGCCCGACCTCGACGGCGTCGAGGTGACCGGGCGGCTCAGGGACGAGGCGCCGGAGACCCGCATCGTCGTGTTCACCTCGTTCTCGGACCGGGACCGCATCGTGCAGGCCCTCGACGCCGGGGCCATCGGATACCTGCTGAAGGACGCGGAGCCGGGCGAGATCCACGCGGCCATCCGGGCTGCCGCACGGGGGGAGGCGCCCCTGGCCCCCAAGGCCGCGTCGGCGCTCCTGGCGGATCGGAGCGCCCGATCGACCGGCATCGAGCTCACCTCACGCGAGCGGGAGGTCCTGTCCCTCGTCGTGGCCGGGCACGCGAACAAGCAGATCGCTCGCCGCCTCGGGATCAGCGAGAAGACGGTCAAGGGCCACCTCACGAACCTGTTTCAGCGGATCGGGGTGGCCGACCGCACCCAGGCGGCCCTCTGGGCCGAGCGCACCGGCGCCCTGCGCGACTGAGGTCCCGGGACCGAAGTCCCGTTGTGATCGGGACCCTCGAGGGCCGACCCTGGACGCATGCGCCGACACGTGCTCTCGATCTCGGTCGCGGGGACGCTCGCGCTCGGGCTGATGACGGACCCCGCCGTGGCGCGGGACGGCCGCGACGCGCGAGGCGAGTGCTCGGGCGGCCAGAGCGTGTGGCGTCTCCGGGTCCAGCCGGAGGACAACCGATCCCTCCGGATCCGCTTCCGGATCGACGGCGGCGAGGAGGGCCACCAGTGGCAGCTCTTCGTCTCCGACAACGGCGCCAGGGTCTACGCGGGAACGAAGGTGTCCGGCGACGACGGAAGGGTCGGCATCCGGCGATCGATCCGCGATCGGCGTGGCCGGGACCGCATCGCGGCGACCGGCATCGACCTCGTCACCGGCGAGTCGTGCTCGGGAGCGGTACGTCAGTGACGAAGGTCCCGGGACGGTCGTCCCATTGCCACCGGGACCGAGCGTTTGCCACGGTGGACACACGCCGCCGGACCAGCCGGCGGTCCGACCGAGGAGGGTCGACATGACGAAGCGGATGACAGCAGCGGCGCTGGCGGGCGCGATCGTCCTCAGCCTGGGCGTGACGCTCCCGGCGTCGGCCAAGGACGGCGACGTCGAGCGTGCCGGCTCGTGCAGCGGCAGCACCGACTGGAAGCTGAAGCTCTCCCCCGAGGACGGGGGC
>JBQGDK010000200.1:0-2030 GCA_052039025.1 Actinomycetota bacterium | reverse complement strand
GACCGGCTCGGCTCGCTGGAGCCCGGCAAACGAGCCGATCTGGTGGTCCTCGACGCCGAAGACTTCCGCCGAGTTCCGTACCGACCGGGCCACAATCCCGTGATCGCCGCGCTCGTCGGCGGTGAGTGGGTCGGCTGGTAGCATCCCCCGGGTGGCCCGCGGAACGATCCCCCGAGCCCACGCCGCGCTCGTCGCCGCGGTGGTCCTGGTCACCACCCCTCCGCTCGGGGAGACACCGGCCCTGGCCGCGGCCGTGGCGACACCGGTCGCTCCGTGCCGTCCGGCCGGCCAGGACTGCTGGCCGGCGGCGTTCGCCTTCACCCGAAGGGGCCGGGAGCTGTTCTACCTGGAGCGGTTCACCGGGGAGATCCGCAGGGTCAGCCTGGCCACCGGGCGGGATCGGCGCTGGGGTGACGTCGGCGACCCCGCGAACGGCAGTGAGCAGGGCGCGCTCGGGATCGCCGTCGACCCCCGATGGGACCGGAGAGCGAAGGGTCCGAGGGCCAAACGCCGGCGCAAGCGGAACCGGTGGGTGTACGTGTTCTTCACCGCGCGGGATCCGGTGGAGAACCGGGTGGTGCGGATGCGGAAGCGCATGGGGCGACCGGGGTTCGTCACCGACCACCTCCTCACGATCGACATCGACACGGGCACGAACCACAACGGGGGACCGATCCACTTCGGGCCCGACGGGAAGCTGTACGTGGCCACCGGCGAGCAGGCCGAGCCGGCCCGGGCCCAGGACCTCGCGGATCCCGCCGGGAAGGTGCTGCGGATGGTCCGGAACGGGACCCGCCCCGGCGGCAACCCGCTCCCGGGCAGCCTGGCCCTCTCGTTCGGCCATCGGAACTCCTTCGGCCTCGGCTTCGACCCGCTGACGGGCCGGCTCTGGCAGAGCGAGAACGGGCCGAACTGCGAGGACGAGGTCAACCTGATCGCCCCCGGCGGCAACTACGGCTGGGGCCAGGGGTCGACCTGCCCGGGGACCAGCTCCGAGGGCCCCTCGCCGATCCAGCCGGAGATCTCGTACACGCCGACGATCGTCCCCACCGGCGTGACGTTCTGCGTCGGCTGCGGCCTGGGCTCGGACGTCGAGGGCGACCTGCTGCTGGCCGTGTTCGGGGGCGAGACGTCGATCCGCAACCTCTCGCTCGACGCCGAGCGGGACGACGTCGTCGACGAGCAAGTGCTGTACGACCACCCCACCGGCGTGGTCAGCGTGGCCCGGCGCCCCAACGGGGCGGTGCACTTCAGCGACCGCGGCGGCATCTACCGTCTGGATCCCGCATGACCCGTCGCCTCCTGGCGCTCGCGCTGACGGCCACGGCCCTGGTGGCGCTCCAGCCCGTCGAGCCGGCCTCGGCCGTGGGCCGGGCGCGCGTGGTGAAGTGCAAGAAGCCGCGGGCCTGCTGGATCACCGCGTTCGCGTTCACGCCGGACGGCGACGAGCTCTTCTACGTCGAGCGGTTCTCCGGAGAGATCCGCCGGGTGGTGCTGGCCACGGGGAGCGACACCCGATGGGCCAAGATCCGCGGCGTCGCCGGGGTCGGCGAGCAGGGCGTGCTCGGGATCGCCCTCGACCCCGACTGGGAGTCCGGCCAGGAGCGGGTGTTCGTCTCGTACACGGAGCGCAGCCCCCTCCGGAACCGGATCGTGCGTCTCGGCAAGGGCGGGAAGCTGCAGCGGAAGGTCCTGATCACGATCCCGGCCAACACCTTCCACGTGGCCGGCCCGATCCACTTCGGGCCGGACGCCAGGCTGTACGCGGTCACCGGCGACGCCGGCGTGCCCTCGAGGTCCCAGCGCGTCCGCAACCCGGCCGGGAAGGTCCTGCGGATGGAGGAGGACGGGTCGAGGCCCCCGGACAACCCGTTCGCCCGAGGCCGGGCGTTCTCGATCGGCCACCGCAACTCGTTCGGGTTCGCCTTCGACCCGCAGACCGGCCGCCTGTGGCAGACGGAGAACGGGCCGACCTGTGACGACGAGATCAACCTGGTGCTCCCCGGCCGGAACTACGGGTGGGGACCGGC
>JBQGDK010000199.1:0-4763 GCA_052039025.1 Actinomycetota bacterium | reverse complement strand
ATCGCCGGCGTGCCGACCCTGGTCCTCGATCCGGCCCACCTGCTCCTCCACGTGGTCGTGCACGGGGCCGGCTCGCACGCCGGCACCACGGTCCAGTGGGTGGCCGACGCGGTGACGATCCTCCGAACCACCCCGGACCTCGACTGGGACCTGCTCGTGGACGAGGCGGCCCGCCGGCGGGCCGTCCTGGCGGTTCGCGACGGGCTGGGGTACGTGGCTCGCATCGTCCCGGCGCCGATCCCGACCGAGGTCCTCGGCCGACTGCGGGCCCTCCCCGTCAGCCGCCGCGATGCGTTCGCCCACTGGGCTACCGTTCGGCGCGGGTCACGGTTCATGGGCGGGTTCCTGTCGAACCTGGCCACCCACGTCCGGCGCACGGCCGACGGGAACACGGCCCGCATGCTCGTCGGGATCCCCGGCTACATGAAGGAGTCGTGGGGGCTCGACCACGCGTGGCAGCTCCCCCCGACGGCGATCCGCCGGGTCGCCCGGAAGCTGCGGGGGTCACGGAGAGCGGCTCGGCCGGCCGGCGCGAATCAGTCGGACGCGGCGGCGTAACGGAACCGGTTCGCCAGGCCGCGAACGTCCTCCTCGAGGGCCATCCCCCCCGCGAGCTTGCGGCGGAACCACCGCATCCCGTCGGAGGCCTGGATCGGCGATCGGGCCAGACGGTGCGGGTCGGTCCGTCCGTAGCGGTTCGGCCGGTTCCCCCCGAGCGCCGCCGAGCGGAACCGCTCCCGGACCGCGGCCCGGGCCGCGGCGGAACCAGCCACCGCCTTGGGGTACGCGAAGTGCTCGGCCCGGACCCCCAGCCGGTCACCGATCAGGTCGATCGATCGGTCCAGCTCCTCGACGACGCCGGAAGCCGGCAGGCGGTCGAGGAGGAGGTGTCGGTGGGTGTGGGACCCCACGGTGAGCAGGCCGGAGCCGAGGACCTCGGCCAGCGCCCCCCACGAGAGCGGCCGGCCCCCGTACGGGAGCGGGGCGCGGCCGTCGATGAACCCCGAGGCCAGGTACAGCGTCGCGGGGATGCCGTGCCGGGCCAGGATGGGCATGACGATCTCAGCGAAGTCGGCGGTGCCGTCGTCGACCGTGACCACCACGGGATCCGGGCCCGTGGGGGCCGGCTCCCGGAGCAGAGCCAAGGCCCGATCGAGCGGGACGACCCGTCCCTCCTCCGCCAGGAGCGCCATCTGAGCCTCGAACGTCGAGGGCGCCAGCTCCATCTCAAGGCCCCTGGTCAGCCCGATCCGGTGGTACAGGAGCACCACGATCCCCCGGGACGGGGGCCGGAGGGTGTCCAGGCCCACCGCCGCGGACTTCACCACCCGCATCAGGAACCCCCGGGCGCTCACAGAAGCTCCTCCAGCCGGGAGAGGTCGGGGATCTCGGCGTCGACCCCCGAACCGTCCACGCCGGCGTGGAGGCCGCCGGGACGGCGCACCCGGATCGTCCGCCAGCCCAGCGCCGCCGGGCCGGCGAAGTCGGTGGCCGGGTTGTCGGCCACGTAGACGCAGGCGGCCCCGGCCGCACCCGTAGTCTCCTCGACGACCGCGAAGGCGCGGGGCGACGGCTTGGCGAACCCCACTCCCAGCTCGGCGGTGAGGACCACCGGGTCGAGCCACCGGGCGAGCCCCAGGGCCTCGACCTTGGCCCGCTGGCTCTTGGCGGGACCCCCGGTCACGCCAGCCAGCCGATACCGCCCCCGGAGACGCTCGAGGCACGCCCTCGCGTCGGGGAGCAGGGTGATCTCGGGACGGTGCTCTCGGTACACCCCCACGAGCTCGGCCACGATCCCGTCCGGAGCCACGCCGTACCCGGCCAGGACCCGGTCGAACACCGAGCCGCGCTCGCCCCGCTCGAACCCGGCCCAGGCCCGGACGAAGAAGTCCTCGTGCCCGAGGAGATCGCGAACCCGATCGGAAACCGCCCGGAAGCCGCTCCGCACGTAGTCGCGCTCGAGGTACAGGGTGTCGTCGACGTCGAACACGACGCAGCGGGTCACAGGGCCACCTCGCCCGCCTCGACGAACACGGCCTCGTCGTACCGGAGCATCACCAGGCCCTCGCGCCAGCCGTCGGTGGCGGACGACGGCCGCCCGATCAGCTCCTCGAGCATCCAGCGGGGGAAGTCGGCGCCGGCCCGCCGGCTGAGCGGGAACCCCCCGCCGAACCGCGGGTTGATCTCGATCACCCGGATCTCGCCGGAGTCGGCGTCGAAGAACACCTGCACGGTGAGGGCGCCCCGGGCGCCGGGGAGCGCCTCGGCCACCCTCCTGGCCACGTCGATCACCGGGGAGCACCGTTCGGTGACGCCCTTGCTGACCTCGCCGGCCCGGACCTCGATGCGACGCCGGGGCACCGCGCACCGGCACAGCCCGTCGCGATCGACGAACACGTCGACCGAGTACTCGACGCCCGGGGCGATCGTCTGGACCACGAAGTCGCCGCGCCGCGTGGTGACCTCCAGGTGGTGACGGTCGTCGACGACCGCCACCCCTAGGGCGGCGCTGCCGGCCCGGGGCTTCACGAGGAGGGGGAACGGCCACCCGTCGGTGAGGACCTCCGCGGGCGTGGCTTGCTCCACGGTGGGGAACCCGTGCTCCCGGAGCCAGGCATGCGTCCGGACCTTGTCCCGGCCGATCTCGATCACGTCGGGCTCGGACACGGCCACCGTGGTGCCGGCCTCGGCGAACGTCTCCCGATGGCCCGCGTACACCGGGAGCTCGGGGTCGATCGTCGGGATCACGAGCCGGACCCGCTCGTCTCGGCACAGCCGGAGCATCGCCGCCACGAACCCCTCGTCGTGGCACGGCGGCACCTCGAACGCCCGATCCGCCAGATGAAAGGCGGCCGAAAGCGGTGAGGCGTCAACGGCCAGGACGGCGCCGCCCAGACCGAGCGCGTCTCGCGCCTCCCTGAAGGCCTCCAGCAGGCCCACCCGGCGCCCGGCCGATGAGATCAGGGTCGTGGCCTCGTTCATCACTGGTCCCCGGGCCCCATGAACTCCGGCATCGTGGCGTGGCCTTCCTGGCTGATGCCCCGAGGCCGGAACGCCTGAACGAGCGTCATCGCCAGGATCTTCAGGTCGAGCCGCAGCGACCAGTGCTCCACGTACCACACGTCGAGCTCGAACTTCGCCTCCCACGAGATCGCGTTCCGCCCGTTCACCTGGGCCCACCCCGTGATCCCCGGCCGCATCTCGTGGCGACGGGCCTGCTCCGGCGTGTACCGGTCCAGGTACCGGACCAGGAGCGGCCGGGGGCCGACGAGGCTCATGTCGCCGCGGAGCACGTTCAGGAGCGTGGGCAGCTCGTCGAGCGAGGTGCGGCGGAGGAACCGACCGAGGCGCGTCAGCCGGTCCCCGTCCGGGAGGGGCCGACCGCCCTCGTCCCGGGCGTCGGTCATCGTCCGGAACTTGAGGAGCGTGAACGAGCGAGCGTCCCGGCCGGGGCGATGCTGTCGGAACAGGACCGGCGGGCCGATCGTGACGAGCACCGCGGCGGCGACGAGGGCCAAGACCGGCGAGACCAGCACCAGGCTGATCGCGGACAGTCCGAGGTCCAGGCCGCGCTTCACGGCGAGGCCGGCTCGGCGGCGACCGGCCATCACGCCACCTCCGCAGCGACCGGGGAGGGCCGGGAAGTCCCGAGCAGCCGCTGGTACACCTCGAGGATCCGCTCCTCCACGCGGGCCTCGTCGAACCGGGCCACGGCCCGAGCCCGAGCCGCGCTGCCGAGCCTCGCGCGTAGCGAGGGGTCCGCCACGATCGTCTCGATCGCCGAGGCCAGCGCCGATGGGTCGCGGACCGGGACCAGGAGCCCTTCGACCCCGTCCCGAACGACCTCGCGACAGCCCCGCACGTCGGTGAGCACGAGCGGCCTGGCCATGGCCGCGGCCTCGATCGCCGACCTCGGCACACCCTCCCGCCACGAGGCCAGGACGAACACATCCATCACCGCCAGGAGGTCGCGGACATCCTCGCGCCAGCCCGCCACGATCACCTCCGGGCCCGCGGCCGCGAGCTCGTCCCGCCGGATCGCGTCGGTCTTGTCCTCGTCGGTCTCCCCGACGATCAGCAGGCGCACCTCCGGCCGAGACCGGCGGACCTCGTGGACGGCCGCCAGCAGCTCGCGGTAGCCCTTCTCGGCCACGATCCTCCCCACGGTCCCCACCGCGACATGGTCCGGCGCGAGACCGAGCTCCCGCCGGAGGTGGGCGATCCGCGCCGCGTCCACGGCCGCAGGGTCGAAACGCTCCACGTCGGTGCCGTTGCCGAGGAGGACCCCCCGCCCGGCCGGCACGACCCGTCGTCGGCCGGCCCACGCCAGGTCCTCCTCGCTCTGGTAGAGCTCGGCGTCGCTCAGCCGGGCGGCCGCGGCTTCGACGCCCAGCACCGCCAGCCGCTTGGCGAGGGGGTCCTCGGGCGTGGCGTACAGGCCGTGGACGGTGTTCACGAGGGCCGGCGCGCCGACGAGCCGACCGGCCACCCGGCCGAGGATGCCGGGCTTCGGCGTGTGTGTGTGGATCAGGTCGAACCGCTCCCGGCGCAGGATCCCGAGCAGCTCGATGAACGCCCGGACGTCTCGCACCGGGCTCCAGCTCCGCGTCGCGGACGGCCAGGGGATGTGGCGGATCCCCTCGGCCTCGACGCCGGGCGTCCACGGCCCCGGGGCGCTGATCGCGGCGACCTCGTACCCCTCGTCGCGGAGCCGGCAGAGCTGGGCCATGAGGAGGAACCGAACGGTGCTGTCCACCGTGGCC
>JBQGDK010000198.1:0-1772 GCA_052039025.1 Actinomycetota bacterium | reverse complement strand
ACCCGGTCGCCGCCCCGGCGGGCGATCCGCCGGGCCTCCTCGACGTCGCACGTCAGCGGCTTCTCGACGAAGATCGGCCCCGGGGTCGCCTCGAGGAGGCCCTCCGTGACCTCGGCGTGCGTCGACGTCGGGGTGGCCACCCCGGCGCCGTCGACACCGGGCCGGTCCTCGATCGTCTCGACGGCGGCCGCGGCCCCGGCCTCGAGCGCCACCCGTCGGCGCTCGCCGGCGGGCGCGACCACGGCCACCTGGATCCCCAGCGAGACGAGGTCCCGGAGGCTGAGCCGGCCCCACCGGCCGAAGCCCACGAGCGCCACGGTCCGCACGGGCGGAGCCTATCCTGAGCACCGAGGCCACACGGCCCGGGCGCGGAACGTGGTTACGGGCCGGGCTGGCCGTTGCCCTCCGGCGCCGAGTGCCCCTCCCCGACGACCGGCACGGGGGTCGGCTCGCGCTCGCCGAGCTCCGCCATGAGCTCCTCGATCCCGTCGCCGATCAGCTCTTCCCGCTCGAGGAGGGCGTCCCTGATCCCCTCGACCACGTGCCGCTTCGACTCGAGGAGCGTCCGGACCTGGCGCCAGCAGGAGTCCAGGAGCTCGTCGACCTCCTTCCGCCGGTCCCGGTTCGACAGCACGGCGCGGATCGGGTCACCGTCGAGCATCGACGGCTGCATGGCCGCCTCGGAGATCAGGCTCCTCCCCATCCCGGCCACGCCGACATACATGCACGCGAGCCGGGTGGCCGCCTGGAGATCGGAACCGGGGCCGCCGGTGGTCTGCCCGAACCACAGCTCCTCCGCCACGAGGCCGGCCAGCGAGGTCTGGATCCGGGCGACGATCTGGCGCTGGGTCTGGAGGTAGCGATCCTCGACCTCCTGGCTGTGCACCAGGCCCAGGGCCCCCTCGCGCTTCTGGATCGTGATGACCTGGATCTGGAGCTCCCCTCGTTCCAGGGAGTAGGAGACCACCGCGTGGGCCGCCTCGTGGATGGCCACCATCTCCTTCTCCCGCTGGGTGTACTTGACCGGCTGCTTCAGCCCGATCTCCTCGATCAGCTTCGCCTGCCAGAGGTCGTCCCAGCGGAGCGCATCTCGCCGATCCTGGAGTGCGATGATCAGCGCCTCGTTCACGATGTTCTTGATCATGGCCGGGGAGTAGCCGTTCGTCATCCGCGCGAGCCGGGCGACGTCGATCGGCTCGTGGCGGGCCCGGGCCAGGTAGTACCGGGCGATGTCCTGCCGCCCCTCGTGGTCGGGCAGGCCCACGTGGATCTTCCGGTCGAATCGTCCCGGCCGGAGCAGGGCGGGATCGAGCGTCGAGGCCCGGTTCGTCGCCCCGATGATGAGGATGTTGTAGAAGGGCACCTTCGCCTTGCCGATCCGCAGGATCCGACGGACGTGCCGCCAGAACCCCCGGGGCATCACGAAGCCGTCCATCCCGACCAGCAGCTCGTTGACGATCCCCATGCCGCCCCTGCCGGCCATCCCGCCCATGAAGATGCGGTGCGGCTTGGGCGCCGTTCCCTCGTCGGGCGAGAACCGCTCCGAGACCGCTCCCCGGCTGCCGCCGAGGGCGTCGAGCTCGTCCACGAAGATCACCGCGCCGCCGTACTTGTCCGACATGGCCCGGGCTTTCTTGAACATCCTGCGGACCTTCAGGTTCCCGATCCCCATGAACATGCTGGCAAAGCCGCTCCCGCTCGAGTACAGGAATGGGACCTGGGCGGAGCCGGCGATGGCCTTGGCCATGAGCGTCTTGCCGGTGCCGGGGGGA
>JBQGDK010000197.1:0-8114 GCA_052039025.1 Actinomycetota bacterium | reverse complement strand
GGCCGACGGGGACGGGCTCGACGGGGGCTACTTCTTCCGGCCAACGGTGTTCGGCGACGTCGACAACTCGATGAAGATCGCTCGGGAGGAGATCTTCGGCCCGGTGCTGGCGGTGATCCGGTACGAGGCCGTCGAGGACGCGATCCGGATGGCCAACGACAACATCTACGGGTTGGCCGCGGGGGTGTGGTCTCGGGACGTGCCCCGGGCGCTCGAGGTGGCCCGCCGGATCAAGGCCGGGACGGTGTGGGTGAACGACTACCACATCATCTCGCCGACGGCGCCGTTCGGCGGATTCAAACAGTCTGGTGTCGGCCGCGAGCACGGCGAGGCCGGCCTCAAGGGCTACCTCGACATGCGGACGATCTACGTGAGCCAGAGCCAGACGAAGGATGAGAAGTTCTGGTTCGGCGTGTTAGGTCTCTAGGAGTGTCCCCTGTGTCCTCCAGGACTCTGACCTGCGGTGTTAGACACGCGGGGACTTCCAGGGACACGCAAGTGGCGCACGTGACGGAGGCAGATCAGCTCCCGAGGGAGCGCTCCAGGCGCCTCGCGGCCTCCCGAGCGGCCTCCAGGATCAGGTGCTCGTGGGTGTTGAACAGGAGCGAGGGGTTGGCATGGCCCAGCCTGCCCGCCAATGGGCGGTCCGGGTGAACGACCTCCCGAGGCTCCTCCTCCATCACGGGTAGCCTCGACCGTCAGTCTCAGGCCTCCAGCGCGCGGGTGCTCCGGGCCGCCGCTCGGCGTGTGGCGGAGCTCCCGGACCCCCACTTGGTACCTGGGAGGGGTGCGGCGCCCCACTCACTCAGCCAGCTCGGGTCGTCCCCGGAGTGGTGCGTGAGGGGACTCGGTGAGCGACGGGTCAGTGCCGGCGCTGACGCCAGCGCCATTGCCTGACCCGCATCCTCCGCCACCAGCGCCGGAGCCGTCCGTTGCCCGGTCCGCGTCGGGGCCGCCTCGACGGCCGCATGCTCCCCTCCGAGGCTGACCGTAGACCCGAGCAAGCAAGGGACGCAAGGGGGGAAAACGCGGGAGAGGTTCACCAGGAGCTCATGACAGTGCTACTGGCGGACCTGGCCTCCCGACTCGGAGCCCCCCGCAGGAAGCCCACAGCCTCCTCGATCGAGTGGGGGCGAAGGTGGACGAGGACTCCCTGGGACGGCTGACCATGTCCGACGCCGCCGCTCGCAAGGTCAGCCAGCTCAAGGACCAGGAGCATGATCATCTCGCCCGCAAGGGGCTCAGGAGGTACCCCGCCAAGTCTCGGCGGGGAGGCCCCGGGAGGTCGACCCGGGGCCCCGCATCAACCGGCGGTAGACGTGACGAGGATCGTTAGCGAGGCTACCCCCCGGTCGTCGCGGCCCCAAGCTGCTTGACCAAGTCGGCCTTCGCGCACACGACCGAGACCTTCAGCGTCCATGACACCGGCTGCTTCTGCCATCCCGAGTAGTATCCGCCTGAACCGGGCGGCCAAGAACAGCCGCCAAGCCGGCGCTCAGCGGGATAGCAGGTCGGCAGCGATCAGCACCGGCTCGTCCAGCGCCATCCCGGGGCCGTCCCGAAGCCCGGCTCCCCTCGGCTCCCGTTCCCCTGCCGGTCCAGGGACAGTCACGGGCCTGACCCCGCTGATCCAAGTGCCGCCTCCCATGCGGGGAGGTCGCGAACGAACCAGGCGATGGAGTCTGGCTGACCGGAATCATTGATGTAGCGCAGCCGCAGCAGCGACGCTCCCACGCTTCTTCCCAGATGCGTGCGAACGCGGTCGACCGCCGTGATGCGATCGCGGGGGATCCGGATCCTCCGGCGAGGCAGCCACATCACGAACAGGACCTGCTCATCCGTGACAGCCAGGCATCCGTTGCCGCGGATCTGGGTGACGCCCGCAGACTCGACGCCGAACGAGTTGGCCCGGTCGTCGAGAAGCGTGATCCGATCCTCACCAAGCTCGGCTCGCGCTTCCGCCGCGACGCGCCGACGAAGCCATCCCAAGATCACCGCCGGTGATGATAGCCGGGAGCCACTTGGATCCGCGGGACGTGGGGGTGCTCGGAAGCAGGCTTGTTGGCGAACCTCCTCTCCTCGAGCGGGGCAGCCGCCGGCTCATGACAGCGACGGCAACGCCGGATCCCGGACCGCGGTCCAAGATCCGCGGACCGAGAAAGGCTGCTCAGCACATCAACCTAGGACCAGTCCTGATCCCTTCGGTCGGTCTGTCCCCGCAGCCGCCCCTCCACCGGGGCAGCGGCGGAGAGCCCCGTTCAGGAGCAAGGACTCGCTCTGGTCCTTGCTTCGTCAAGTGGCAACCGCAAGCAAACTGCAGCCGGACCCGCGCCGAATCTCACATAGGACCGGAGGGAGGAGGGGTATGTACAGCGAGCGTCTCCTGACCCCCAAGGAGGTGGCGACCCTGTTCCGGGTGGACTCCAAGACCGTCACCCGGTGGGCGAAGGACGGCAAGCTTTCCTCGATACGCACCCTCGGGGGCCACCGCCGCTTCCGGGAGTCAGAGGTGACGGCCCTTCTGGAGAGATCCAGGGAGTCGAGGCGAACGTAAAGAACCCACTTCCTGGGAGGCGCGAGTCGGGACTATGAGACGGACGCTG
Source organism: Actinomycetota bacterium (assembly GCA_052039025.1). Classification (GTDB taxonomy): domain Bacteria; phylum Actinomycetota; class UBA4738; order UBA4738; family CALAEC01; genus CALAEC01. The sequence continues at coordinate 5,511 of JBQGDK010000197.1, read as the reverse complement.
CAACCGCTCGGGGCGCTCGACCAGCACCCATCGTCCCTCCCGGAGCACGAGGCTGCGAAGGCGCACGGGCGCCCTTCGCGGTGAGCGGGTCGCTCGTCGCCTCCCCGACGTCACGAGAGAAGCCCTGGTTCGGCGTGCTCGGCCGGGAGCGCAACCAGGCCGCGCCGGCGTCGAGCCGCCTTAGGTCACCTCGACGGTCCCGAACTCCGGACGGCCGGTCGGCCGGTACACGTGGATGGCCACGCCCGAGCCGGTGGTGCGCGTTTCCGCGAGGGCAAGGCCGGTCGCCACGCCGCGATCCGGGAAGAGCCGACGACCCTCGCCGACGACGACCGGGAACACCAGTAGTCGGTATTCGTCCACGAGGTCGTGCTCATGCAGCGTGCGCACCAGCGTCCCGCTCCCGTGCACCTGGAGCTCCCGCCCGGGCTGCCGTTTCAGCTCCGCCACCGCTGCCGGCACGTCACCCGACAGGACTGTCGCGGGGCCCCACTCCGGCGCCGCCAGCGTCGTCGAGGCCACGTACTTCGGGAGGGAGTTGAGCCGGCTCGCGACCGGGTCGTCGGGGTCGGTCGACTTCGGCCACGAAGCGGCGAAGATATCGTACGTCCGCCGGCCGAGCAGGAACGCGTCCACCTCTTCGAACACCTCGTTCATGAACCGGCCGGTCTCCTGGTCGAAGTGCGGCACCAGCCAGCCCCCCCGGGTGAACCCATCGCTGCGGTCCTCGTCGGGACCACCGGGCCCCTGCATGACCCCGTCGACCGAGAGGAACGTCGTCACGGTCAGCTTCATGGCCTCTCCTTCCCGATCGTCATCCGAACGCCAGACGCCCAGAACGGGGGAAACTCATCGCCGGAGCGTCAGACGGCCAGCCACAGGAGGGCGATCACACCGGCGAGGACCTCGGCCAGCGCGGCGATCAGCGAGACCATCGTGGCGGCCAGCATCCCGGGGGTGAGGAACACGGCCGCGGGGCCGGCCACCTCGAGGACCTCGCGCGATGACCGGAGCGTCCACCCCAGACGCGCCAGCGCGCCCAGACCGGAGATGAGGCCACGCCGACGGGCCACGCCCACCTCGGCCAGCCGCCGTCGGGCCTCGGTGATCCGACCTCGAGCTTGACCGGGCGCCTCGCGGAGCCGCCCGGGCAGGCCCGCCAGCCCCCGGACCGCGAACCCGAACAGGCCGAGGATCAACGGCGGGGCCAACAGCAGGATGCTGAGCAGGGTCAGCACGAAGAGCCGATCGGCGTCGGGCACGCTCAGGTACACGGCCCACCACACCAGCGCCCCGCCGGCCAGCGCCAGCGCGGCCAGTCGGAGGATCCGACGGGCCATCCACCGGAGGATGTCGGTGGCCCGGTCCACCGCGGTGACGCTCGGCGGGGGCACGCGGCGCGGCTCGATCGGCTCGACCGGCTGGATCTCGCTCACGACCATGTTCCTTCCCCGGCCCGGTCCGGCGGACACCGTGCACGTGGAGACGAATCCGATGCGCTCCGACAGTACGACCGGGCATCAGTCGTCGGCGGGTCCATCCTCCTCATCACTCGGACCGTCGTCGTCCACGTCCTGGCCGATGACGCCGAAGTCCCCGTCCAAGGTGATCTCGACGACGTCCCCGCTCCCGAGGCGGACCTCCACGCTGTAAGCGCCTCCATCGTCGCCGATCTCGGCCTCGATCACCGTGCCGCCGCCCGTGTGCGCCAGCGCGGCAGCCTTGGCGCGCTCTAGGGCCCTGCCGGCGAGCGGCTCGTGGTCCTGGCCCCCGGTGGCGCCAGCGACGGCGATCCCCCCGCCGACGATGATCGCCGCGAGCGTTCCCCCCACGACCCATCCGACCTTCCTTCGTTCCATGCTCCCCTCCTCTCATGGAGTCTATGGGCCCACAATCGACGCGTGGCGATGAGAGGAGCGTGAGTCACGAATGAGAGCTATTCCGAGAGCCACACGGTGACCGAGGCACCTCCCTCGGGCGGATTCTCGGCCTCGACGGAGCCTCCATGGGCCTCGGCCACCGCCCGGACGATAGCCAGTCCGAGTCCGGCCCCCCCGTCCGGCCTCGATCGGGGGGCGTCCGGTCGGCTGAATGGCTCGAAGGCCCTGGGAAGGAACGATGCAGGGAAACCTTCGCCGGTGTCGCGGACCCGCAGACGAAGCGAGCCGTCGACACGGGCAGCGTCGAGGACGACCACTCCACCCGGAGGAGTATGCCGCAGGGCGTTGTCCAGAAGGTTTCCGATGACCTGCCGGACCCTCAGGGGGTCCACCCTTGCTCGAAGGCCGTCGGGCACTCGGCTCTCGATCGAGACGTCGGCTCGACCCGCCGCGCGCGCCCCGATGGCGCCGGCGACGAGGGGGGCCATCACGACCGACTCCCGTCTCACGCGCAGTCGCCCCCGGTCGGCCCGCGCCATCACCAAGAGACCCTCGGCCAGCCGAGCCAGCCGGTCGGCCTCTTCGGCGGCGCTCAGCACGGCCTTCTCGAGCTCCTCGGCACTCCTCGAACGTCGAAGCGCCAATTCGAGCTCGGTCCTGAGATTCGCGACCGGCGTTCGGAGCTCATGGCTAGCCTCGTCGACGAACCTCCGCTCGCTCTCGAGCGCGGCCTCCATCCGATCGAGCATCGCGTTGAGGGTGCCCCCGAGCCGAGCGAGTTCGTCCCCGGTCTGCGGCTCCGGAAGCCGTCGGGCAGGCTCCGACGCGGAGATCGCCGCGGCCTCCGCGCGCATACGCTCCACCGGACGGAGGGCCGCGCCGGCCACGACCCACCCCACCCCGGTCGCCAGGACGAGGGCCAGCGGGCCGCCGATCGCGAGGAGGATAGCTAGACGAGCCAGCGCCTCGTTCTGATCCTCGAGGGACGAGCCGACCACGAGTACCCGACCTCCCGACATCGGGACCGCGAGGACCCGCGCGGACACGGGCTCCTCCACGGTCTCGACGACCCGCTCGAGGGTCAGAGGCTCGCGGAGGCCGACGAAGGTCGCGCGGGTCAGAAGCGGGGTGGTCTCAAGACCCGCGGAGGACTCCAGCACCTCCCCGTCCGGCCCGAGGATCTGCGCGAAGGCGTCGTCCGCTTCGGTCAGACGCCCCGGCTCGCCTAGGGCTCCCACACCCTGGCTGCTCAGGAGGGTGTCGGCTCGCGATCGGAGCCCGCCGTCCACGGCCTGCAGCAGATCGGACCGGAGCCTCGAATAGACGAAGACGCCCGTGGCGGCGAGGACCACTGCCATCAGGGCCGCGGAGACGAGCGTGAGCCTAGCCCGGATCGGGAGTGCCGTCCTCCCGCACCTCCCTGAGCCGATACCCGGCTCCCCGGACCGTCTCGATCGACTCCCTCCCGAACGGGCGGTCCACCTTCTCCCTCAGATAACGAACATAGACGTCCACCACGTTCGAATCCCCATCGTAGGCGAAGTCCCACACATGCTCGATGAGCCGGCTACGGCTGAGGACCTCACCCGGATGGCGAGCTAAGTATTCGAGAAGCGCGAACTCCTTGGCGGTGAGCTCAATGGGCACATCGGCACGGGAGACGCGGCGGGTGGCGGGGTCCACCGTGAGGTCCCCCACCCGGAGGGCGGCCGGCCGCTCCGACGCGCCCCGGCGGACGAGGGCCCGGAGCCTGGCCACGAGCTCGGCGAAGGCGAACGGCTTCGTCAGGTAATCGTCGGCCCCAGCATCGAGGCCGCCGACCCGATCGGTAACGTCGTCGCGGGCCGTGAGCATCAGCACGGGGCTCCAACGGCCCGCCTCCCGCAGCCTCCGACAGATCTCGAAGCCGTCAAGGTCCGGCAGCATCACGTCGAGCACGATGGCGTCGTACGGGTTCTCGGCGCCCAGCCACAAGGCTTGCCGTCCGTCGCCGGCGGCGTCGACCGCGTAGCCCTCCTCCTCCAGTCCCCGTTTAAGGAGGGAGGCCATCTTGGCTTCGTCCTCGACGACCAGTACCCGCATGCAGCTCCTCTCGTTCCCTGCCCCAAGCCTAGAGCAGGGATCCTGAGAGCAGGATGAGAACGATCAGCTAGGTCGCGGAGAAGGTGATCTCCGTGAGCGTCTGGTTCCCGCTGGCCTCGATCGCCTGGACTTCCAGCTTGTACTCCGTGCCGGGCTCCAAGAACTCGTCCGGGATCGTCAGGCTCGTCACCGAGGCAGGGAGATCGGCGCTGTACACGCGCAGCGGAGACTCACGCTCAACGATGGCCCGGTAGCCCACGATGTTGATCCCCTGAGATTCCGCGACCGGATTCCAGCTGGCCACGACGGAACCGGATGGCAACGTCGCGCCATTCGCCGGCGACATGATCTGGGGGCCGTCGGGGATGTCATGGCTCAGCCTCGCCCTCCCCACCAGCCGGTCGCCCTCGATGGTCGTGCCCGCGAGCCGATACCGCCCTTCGGGGAAGAGCCGCTTGAACCTGTTGAGAGGGAATTCGTCGAACGTGGGCTCGCTGCTCTCGGTGAACAGCTCGGTGAGCCCGTAGTTCCTCAGCCTGGTTCTGGTATTCACGGCGACGATCCGCTGGCCGGTCGGAGCGGTGATGGTCATCCTTCTCCAGGGCTCTCCGTCGAGGAAGATCTGGAGCCCGGCGTCGCCATCGGTCGCGTTCACCTCGACGATCATCGTTGCCTCGTCGAGACGAACGGTCTTCGACGGCTTCGAAGCCGATCCGCTCTCGGCGCCGGCAGTCACGATGCTGAGGAGCGAGAGGAGCCCGGTCATCCCGATCAGCGTGGTCCTGGGTCTCATGTCGATCTCCCTTCTTCCTTTCGACGTCGTCGCCGCTACGATGACCGAACCTGGATGAGATAGTGGTGAGTCGGGCGTGAGATTTGCCATGCCGCGGCGGGTGAAGGACCGATCCGTGTGGGCTTCTGGGGGAGGACCATGATCGTGTCAGCGACGCCGAACGCGGAGGAGGCGGTGCGGACCGTGGCCGACTCGGGCCGAGAGGACCTGGTGCTCGTCCTGGGCACGGGCTGCTGTGACTCGACCGCGCCGTTCCTCTACGACCGGTACTACCCGGGCTCGGACGTGGTCGAGGTCGGCCGCGTGGCCGGCGTCCCGGTCCTGGCTCATCGGTGGCTGGCCGATCTGTACGCCGAAGGCGACGACCTCGAGCTCGACGTCGACGAGGACGCCGTGAGCGACTCGTTCTCGCTCGAGACCGAGCACGGACGTCGCCTCACGCTGCGTGCGCTCGCGGCGGAGGCCTAGCCGGCGCCGCCGCCGGTCCCGCCACCGCCACCGCCGCCGCCGCCGCTGAACCCGCCCCCTCCGCCGCCGCCCGAGCTGAACGAGCCGACGCTCGAGGAGCCGGATGACCCGGAGGACGAGGAGTACCCGACCGGCGCCCCCGCGGAGTGCGCGACGTGGTGGAAGACCGACACCCCGAGGGTGCCGGAGGGACCACCGACCCAGGGCGCCGGCAGCTCCTCCTCGGGGACCAGGGCCTTCACCTGCTTCTCGACCTGGTCGGCCACGCCGAGGGCGACGGCGTACGCC
>JBQGDK010000196.1:0-9607 GCA_052039025.1 Actinomycetota bacterium | reverse complement strand
TACCACGAGGACACCCGGCACCTGAATCGGTTCGCCCTGAGGCTGAACGGCGCCGCGCCGGTCCTGCTCACCTCCCGCGAGGTCGACTACTACTCGGCCAGCATCTTCGCCACCAATCCCGAGCTGGACGGGATCGCCCCGAAGAGCCTGACGGTCCGCCGCCACCGGTTCGTCGGAGACGGCCTTCGCGAGACGATCGGGGTTCGGAACCACCTCCGGGAGCCCGTCGACGTCGAGCTCCGGCTGTCGTGCGGCGCGGACTTCGCCGACCGGTTCGAGATCATGGGGACGGAGTTCCGTAAGGCCGGGACCTCGAGGACCGCGCACGATCTCGGACGCGCGCTCCTCGTGTTCGAGTACGAGCACGACGCGTTCCACGTCGCCACGAGGGTCCACACGTCGCACGACGCCGGGGTCGACGGCGACGATCTCCTGTGGCGGGTCCGGATCGAACCGTTGTCCGAGTGGCACACGAACGTGGAGGTGCTGGTCCACGTGGAGGACGAGGTGAAGGAGCCGAGGCACGGCACGTTCGGCGAGCCGGAGCGCCAGGCCACCCGCGTGCTTCGCAAGTGGCAGGAAGAGGTGCCCGAGGTCACCAGCGGCTTCGACGTCGTGTGGCACGCGATGGAGCGCTCCGTGATCGACCTGGCCGCGCTCCGCCTGCAGGCCTGCGTTGAGGGCAACGAGTACTCGCTCCCCGCCGCGGGCCTTCCCTGGTTCATGGCGATCTTCGGCCGGGACACGCTGATCACCTCGTACCAGTCGATGTGGGTGGGGCCGGACCTGGCGAGGGGCGCACTGGCCGCGCTGGCCGGCTACCAGGGGACGGAGATGAACGACTTCAAGGACGAGGAGCCGGGCAAGATCCTCCACGAGATCCGGTACGGGGAGCTGACCGAACTGGGGCAGAAGCCGCATCGTCCATACTACGGCTCGCTCGACTCGACGCCGCTGTGGCTGATCGTCCTCCACGAGTACTGGCGGTGGACCGGGGACGAGGGACCGGTCCGCTCGCTGGAGCAGAACGCCCGCCGAGCGCTGGGGTGGATCGAGCGGTACGGCGACCTCGACGGCGACGGGTACCTCGAGTACCGGACCCGTTCTCCCCATGGGCTGCGCACCCAGGCGTGGAAGGACTCCTGGAACGGGCTCCTGTTCGCCGACGGCTCGCTCCCCGAGGTGCCGATCGCCCCGGCCGAGGTCCAGGGGTACGCGTACGACGCCCGGATCCGCACGGCCGAGATGGCCGAGCGGGTGTGGCGCGACCCGGAGCTGGCCGAGCGGCTGCGGTCCGAGGCCGAGGCCCTGGCGAAACGGTTCAACCGGGACTTCTGGATCGACGGCCGGGGCGGTTACTACGCGATCGGGCTCGACCGGGACAAGCGGCCCATCGACTCGATGACATCGAACATGGGGCATCTCCTGTGGTCGGGCATCGTGCCGAGGAGCCGGGCCGGGACGATCGCCCGCCAGCTGTTCACCGACGCGATGTGGTCGGGGTGGGGCATCCGCACGATGTCGTGGGACGACCTCGGCTACAACCCGATCGGGTACCACATCGGGACCGTGTGGCCGCACGATAACTCGCTGATCGCCGCGGGGTTGGCCCGGTACGGCTTCCGCGAGGAGGCAAACCGGGTGGCCAGCGCCATGCTGGCCGCCGCGGCGTACACCGACTTCCGGCTCCCCGAGGTCTTCGCCGGCTATTCCAAGGAGGAGGCGCCGTTCCCGGTCCGGTACCCGACCGCCTCGACCCCCCAAGCTTGGGCCACGGGGGCGCCGTTCCTGTGGTTCCGGATCGCGCTCGGCCTCAGGCCGAAGGAAGGCGGACTGGTGATCGACCCGCTGGTCCCCGAGGACTTCGACCGGGTGGGCCTGAAAGGGGTCCACGGGGCCGGGTCCCGGTGGGAGCTATGGGCCAAGGGGACCGAGGGCCAGATCACCCGGATCTCCTGACGGCGGTCAGGACAGCACCGCGGCGGCGAACCCGACCTCGAACCGGCGGCACCACACCACTGCGGTCGAGTACCGATCGAGGTCGACGCCGGCAGGGATCCGGTAGTTCTGGCTCCCCACGTTCCCCTTGAGGGCGCCGAGGCCGACGAAGTCCCCGTCGTAGCCGTGCCAGTCGTCGGCCCCTCGTGGCTCCTTCGAGGACAGGTACACGAGGAGATCCGGTCCGTTCGAGGTCTCGAATCCCTCGAACCGCAGGAACCGCCGGCCGTCGGCGGTCTCCACGACCAGGGCCCGCCCGGCGGTCTCGTGCTCCAGCGAGACGAACCGTCCCGCCGCGAGCGTCGCGGGGCGGGCGTCCGGCGCGGGTTCCTCCCCGGGGGCCGCCGCGACGCCCTCGGCCTGAGCGGGTACGGCGGCTTGCCCGGGGAGGGCCTCGTTCACCGCGTCGTCCGTGAACAGCCGGTCGGGTCGGAACCACGGGAGCCCGGCGGCCGCCACGGCCAGGCCGAGGACGACCACCGCGCCGGTGCGGCCCGGGTGCCGTCGGATCGCTCCCCCGATGTCCACGGCGCCCACCGTACCGGGGCGGACCTTACGGGCTGCTTACGGCGGAAAGACCCCGGAAAGGTCTCTGGTTGACAATGGGAGCATGGCCGCCCGGGTCCTGGTCGTGGACGACGAGCCGATCGTTCGGGACGTGCTCACCCGGTACCTCTCGAAGGGGGGGTTCCGGGTGGACAGCGCCGAGGACGGGGAGTCGGCCCTGGCCCGGTTCGCGGCCGAGCCGCCCGACCTGGTCCTCCTCGATCTGATGCTCCCCGGCGTCGACGGCGTCCAAGTGTTGACCCGGATCCGGGCCGACCACGACACGCCGGTGATCATGCTGACGGCCCGGGGCGAGGAGACCGACCGGGTGGTCGGACTGGAGATCGGGGCCGACGACTACATCGCCAAACCGTTCTCGCCCCGCGAGGTGGTGGCCCGGGTACGGGCCGTGCTCCGGCGGTCGCCCGCGGCGGGAGACGCCCGGTGGGACGAGGGGCCGATCCGATTCGGCGATGGTGAGATCGACCCGGCGGCCCGAGCGGTGACGGTTCGGGGCCGGCCGGTCTCGCTGACCCCGAGGGAGTTCGACCTCCTGCTGTTCCTGGCCCGGAACCCCGGGCGGGTGTTCGACCGCTTGGAGCTCCTCGAGGAGCTGTGGGACTTCGCCTTCGACGGCGACCCCGCCACGGTGACCGTCCACGTCCGGCGTCTCCGGGAGAAGATCGAGGCGAACCCGTCCCGCCCCCGTCACCTGATCACGGTGTGGGGCGCCGGCTACCGGTTCGACCCATGACGTGGCGGCCGGTGGCGCTGGCGGCCGCGGTCGCCGCGGTCGGGGCGGCTGGGACGATCGCGGTCGGGGCGCTGGCGGGGATGGGCGGGGCCGACCTCGTCCACCTGGCGCTGCTCCTGCTCCCCGCGGCCGCGGTGACCGTGGTGGCCGCGGTCCTGGCCGGCCCCCTCCTGGCCCGGGCCTCGTTCCGGGCACGGCTGGTGGCCGTGGCGCTGATCGCCGCGGTGGCCAGCCTGGCCAACCTGGGGGCGTTGGCCGCGCTGATGTTCGTCGATCCGCACGACGCCGCGCTGATGGGGACGTTGCTCGCGTACTCGCTCGGCGCGGGTGTGGCCGCGGCCCTGGTGACCTCGCGGTCGCAGTCCTCGGCCGTCGAACGGCTGGCCAGGGCCGCGAGCCGGCTGGCCCAGGGAGACCTCGACGCCCGGATCGGGCCGCTGGGTGCCGGGCCCGAGCTCGACGCGCTGGCCCGGACCCTCGACGAGATGGCCGAGCGGGTCCAGCGGTCACTCGCTGCCGAACGCGCCGCCGACCGGGTCCGCCGCGATCTGATCACCGCGGTCTCACACGACCTCCGCACGCCGCTGGCCGGGCTCCGGGCGGTGGCCGAGGCCGTCGAGGACGGCGTGGTGGACGACCCGCCGACGCTCCGACGGTACATGGCCGACCTACGCGCCCAGGTCGCCACGCTGTCGCGTCTCGTCGACGACCTGTTCGAGCTGGTCCAGGTCGAGGAGGGGGTGCTCCTGCGCGAGTCCTCGCGGGCCCGGCTCGAGGATGTGATCGGCTCGGCGGTGGAGGCGTGCCGGGTCGAGGCCGACGCCAAGGGGCTCGTGGTCGAGCGCCGGCTGGACGGCGCCGGGGGCGCCGCGTGCTCGCCCCGGGTCGGCCGGGTGCTCCAGAACCTTCTCCAGAACGCGATCCGGCACACGCCGGCCGACGGCACCGTGCGCATCGAGGCCCGCCGACGGCCCGACGCGATCGAGGTCGTGGTGGCCGACACCGGCGAGGGGATCCCCGCCGATGCCCTGGACCGGGTGTTCGACCCGTTCTGGCGCGGCGACCCCGCGCGCTCGGGTCCCGGCTCGGGCCTGGGCCTGGCCCTGGCCAAGCGGATCGTCGAGGCCCTCGGCGGGAACATCCGGGTGGAGAGCCACGGGGCCGCCGGCGCCCGCTTCGCCGTCGTCCTCCCCGCATGACGGAAGGCGCCGGCGATCGGCCGGCGCCCTCCTCAGTGGTGACGTCCTACGCGGGGAACGTCACCGGGCAGCGGAAGTCCGCCTCCGGCACCCGGACCACCGTGACGTCCCCGGCCGCATGCGCGGCCATCACGTCCTCGTCCGAGGTCAGCAGGTACGGCGCGACTGTGAACGTGACCAGGTTGACCGCCCAGGCCCCACCGTGGTACCCGGGCTGGCCGGGCCCGACCCCGGCGATCCCGAGCTGGCCCTCCACGCCGTTCGTCACCGAGAACAGCGGGTCGGTCCCCTCGTTCGGCATGGCCGAGGGCGGCACGGTGGTCCCGTACACGTCACCATCGACGAACAGGAACCCCTTCCCTGCCTGGGCCCCGGCCGGCCCGGCCAGCGCCAGGACCACGATCCCGGCGAGCGCCGCAGCGACGATGCCTCTCCGCATGACACTCCTCCTTCCGATCGGCTGCGGACGTCAGCCTAAGAAGGGAGACATTTCGGAACGATTACGAAGCGGCTACCGGTGGCCGTCGCGGATCAGGCCCATGGCCTCGGCCCGGGTCCGGGGGTCGCTCCGAAACACCCCGCGGACCGCCGAGGTCACGGTCTCCGCGCCGGGCTTCTTCACCCCGCGCATCGACATGCAGAGGTGCTCGGCCTCGATCACGACGAAGACGCCGCGCGGCTTGAGCGTCCGCTCGAGGACGTCGGCGATCTCGGTGGTCAGCTTCTCCTGCACCTGCGGTCGCTTGGCCAGCACGTCGACGAGCCGGGCCAGCTTCGACAGCCCGGTGATCCGGCCGTCCTCGCCGGGGACGTAGGCGACGTGGGCCTTCCCGGTGAACGGCACCAGGTGGTGCTCGCAGAACGCCGAGAACTCGATGTCCCGGACCATGATCATCTCGTCGTGGCCGACGTCGAACACCGCGTCGACCACGGCTTCGGGGTCCTCGTGGAGGCCGGCGAACACCTCCCGGTACATGTCGGCGACCCGGCGGGGGGTCTCCTTCAGGCCCTCGCGGCCGGGGTCCTCGCCGATCCCCTCGAGGATCAGCCGGACGCCCTCCTCGACCTTCCCGGCGTCGAAGCCGTCAGCGGAGCGGTTCACCCGGCGGCTCCTTCGGCGCACGGACGCTCCGCCGGAACACGGCGATCCCGGCGCCCTGCTTCGAGGCGCCCTCCTTGGGGGTCCGCTTCGCCACGCCCTCGAGCAGCCCCATGAGGTCGTCCTTCTCGATCGTCTCCCGCTCGATCAGCGCGGTGGCGATCTGGTCGAGCGTCTCCCGCTCGGTCTGGAGGATGTCGAGGGCCTCATCGTGCGCCTCGTCGATCAGCCGGCGGACCTCCGAATCGATCTCGAAGGCGACCTGGTCCGAGTAGTCGGGCTGGGTGGCGAAGTCGCGTCCGAGGAACACCTCGCCCTGGCGCTGACCGAGGGTGAGCGGCCCCAGGATGTCCGACATCCCGTACTCGGTGACCATTCCCCGGGCGATCTTGGTGGCTCGCTCGAGGTCGTTCTGGGCACCGGTGGTGATATCGGCGATGACCATCTCCTCGGCCACCCGCCCGCCCAGGAGCATCGCCAGCTCGTCGATCATCTCCGAGCGGGTCACCAGGAAGCGGTCCTCGGTCGGGAGCGTCTGGGTGTACCCGAGCGCCCGACCCCTGGGGATGATCGAGATCTTGTGCACGGGGTCGGAGTTCGGCAGCGCGTGCGCCACGAGCGCGTGGCCGGCCTCGTGGTAGGCGATGATCCGCTTCTCCCGGTCGGAGATCAGCCGGGTCTTCCGCTCCGGCCCGGCCATCACCCGGTCCACGGCCTCCTCGAACTCCGCCATCTCGATGGTCCGTTTTCCGGCCCTGGCGGAAAGCAACGCGGCCTCGTTCAGCACGTTGGCCAGGTCGGCGCCGGTGAACCCGGGGGTGCGCCTGGCCACGACGTCGAGGTCGACCTTCGGGTCGAGCGGCTTCCCGCGGACGTGGACCTTGAGGATCCCCCGCCGCCCCACGAGGTCCGGGCGGTCGATGACCACCTGGCGGTCGAACCGGCCGGGGCGGAGCAGGGGGGGGTCGAGGATGTCCGTTCTGTTCGTAGCCGCCATCAGGATCTCGCCGGTATTGGTGTCGAACCCGTCCATCTCGACCATGAGCTGATTCAGCGTCTGCTCACGCTCGTCGTGGCCGCCGCCCAGGCCGGCACCGCGGTGCCGGCCCACCGCGTCGATCTCGTCGATGAACACGATCGCCGGCGCGTTCGTCTTGGCCTGCTCGAACAGGTCCCGGACGCGGGCGGCCCCCACGCCGACGAACATCTCGACGAAGTCGGACCCGGAGATCGAGAAGAACGGAACGCCGGCCTCGCCGGCCACGGCCCGGGCCAGGAGCGTCTTCCCGGTCCCGGGCGGGCCGAAGAGGAGGACACCCTTGGGGATCTTCGCCCCCATGGCCTGGAACTTGATCGGGTTCTCCAGGTACTCCTTGACCTCGCGGAGCTCCTCGACGGCCTCGTCGACGCCGGCCACGTCCTCGAACGTCGTCTTCGGCTGGTCCTTGGTGACCTGACGGGCCTTCGACTTGCCGAACTGGAGCACGCGATTCCCGCCGCCCTGCCCCTGGTGGAAGATGAACAGGAAGATCCCCACGAGCAGGATGAACGGCAGGAGGTTGATCAGGACGCTGACGACCGCCGAGCCCTTCTGCGGGTCGGCGGTGACCTCCACACCGGCGGCCTGGAGGTTGGTGACGAGCTCGTCCTGGTACTCCAGGGGGTATTCGGCCCGGTAGGGCTCGCCGCCGGCGAGCTCGCCCAGGACCACCTGGTCGCGCTCGAGGAACGTGGCGGTCTCGACGTCGCCGCTCTCCGCGATCTCCTCGAGCCGGGTGAACGAGAGCTCGGTCGGCGTCGGGGTGCGGTCGGCCACGCTGACGAAGAGCCACAGGGCCAGAGCGACCAGGCCGAGATAGAGGAGGGGCCCACGGATGAGCCGACGGATGTTGAGCTCCTTCGTGGGGGTTTCTCCTTTCGGAAACGTCCGCGGGGCCGCGCTCCCCGACCTGGGGCGATGGTAGCACAGGCCCTCGAAGAGCCCGTCGGTCGTCAGGGCTCGCGGAGGCGATTCTCGAGGACGAGCGTCACCGTTGCAAAGCCGTCCTCGACGGTCACTGCCTGGGGGACCGGGACGTACATCGAGCCGGGCGGAGGCCGGGCACTGACGAGGTAGCGCCCGGGTGAGAGCGCGACCTCGAAGGTCCCGTCCGAAGAGGTCTCGACGCGTCGGATGCCGTCCTCGGCTTCGATGATGACCGAGGTGGCGACACCCTTCGCGGGGCGGGGGGACGTCTCGACCGGGCTCGCCGGGAAGAGGATCACCCGGCCCCGGATCCCGGACCCCGGAGCGTCCGTCCCCGGCCCGGCGCACGAACACAGGGCCAGCAGCAGGATCGCGGCGTGCCTCATCTCTGGTTCGACGGGCGGGCCGGCCCGGAGGTTCCTACCCGACCAGCCCCTCGTACGCCTCGGGCTTGAGCGTGGCCACGTAGGGCAGGTTCCGGTACTTCTCGGCGAAGTCAAGCCCGTAGCCGACCACGAACACCGGCGGGATCTCGAATCCCTTGTACCGGATGTCGATGTCAACCCGCTGGACCTCCGGCTTCTGCATCAGCGCGCAGACCTCGAGGCTGGCCGGGCGCCGGGCCCGGAGGTTCTTCATGAGATAGGCCAGGGTCAGCCCGGAGTCGACGATGTCCTCGACCAGCAAGACGTGCATCCCCTCGACGTCGTGGTCGAGGTCCTTCAGGATGCGGACGACGCCCGAGGTCTTCGTCGACGCCCCGTACGAGGACACCGCCATGAAGTCGAACCGGAGCGGCAGGCGGATATGGCGGGAGAGGTCGGCCATCATCACGAAGGCGCCCTTCAGGACGCCGATCAGGAGGAGGTCCTTCCCCCGGTAGTCCTCGGTGATGCGGTTCCCGAGCTCGCGGATCTTCGCCTGCACCTCGTCGCCGGGGATCAGGATCCGGTCGATGTCCTGCTCGAACTCGGCCACGTGGCTGAGAAGTGTATCCGCCCTGGTGCTCACCGCTCCCCCTTCCTGCGCGCCGTCCCGGGGGAAGAGACGCGAACATACCCCGTCACCCGCTCGGCCACCAAATCGCCAGGTAGATCCAGGCGTCTGCCGGCACTGCCCGACGCGAGATCGAGCACCCCGAGGACGTGCGCCGACCCGGCCTCGGGCTCCCACTGCCCTCCCATCGCCGCCGCCACCCGGAGCGCGGCCTGCGCCACCCGAGCGCCGATCGGCCGGGGCAGCGCCGCCAGCCGGTCCGCATCGAGCCGGACGTCCTCGTCCCCGACGGCCGTGATCAGGGCCGCGGCCTCGGATGCCAGCGAGTCGAGGTATTCCGCGTCGCCCCGGACGAGCTCGGCGGTCCTGGCGAGGGTGGCCCGGACGTTCCGTCCCAGCGCGGCCTCCAGCGCCGGGATCGCCTGGAGCCGGATCCGGTTCCGCAGGAATCGGGGATCGCGGTTCGTCGGATCGGTCCTCGGCCGGAGCCCCAGCGCCCGGCAGAACGCCCTCGTCTCGGCCGCCGTGACCTCGAGGAGCGGCCGGACCGCGGGAACGCGTAGCGGCGGGATCCGGGTGACGGCCGGCATCCCGGCCACCGCGTCGAGCCCCCCGCCCCGGGCCAGACCGAGGAGCACCGTCTCGGCCTGATCGTCGAGCGTGTGGCCGAGCGCGGCCCGCCCCCCCTCCAACTCACCGACTGCCTGCGTGAGCGCCCCGTACCTGGCGAGCCGGGCCCACGCCTCCACCGAGGCGCCTCGGGGCGGACGTTCCGAGGCCTCGACGACGCGGGACGGCACCCCGAGCCGATTCGCCTGCCGGGCCACATACGCGCCGTCCCGCTCCGATCCCTCCCGCAGCCGGTGATCGAAGTGGAACACGGCCAGACGGATCCGGAAGAGCCGCCTGAGCCGATGGAGCGCGTGGAGGAGGCACATCGAGTCGGGGCCCCCCGAGCACGCCACGACCACGGTCTCTCCGGCCGGGAGCATCTCGTGGCGGCGGGCCGTGGTCACCACCCGCCGGAGGACCCCGGCCACGGCGGGCGG
>JBQGDK010000195.1:0-2415 GCA_052039025.1 Actinomycetota bacterium | reverse complement strand
CGGTCACCGCCGCACCGCTCACAGAGCCCCAGGCAGTCCGGCCGGCACAGCGGCGAGAACGGCATGTCGAGGACCACGGTGTCGCGGACCATCGGCTCGAGGTCGATGTGACCCTCGGTGATCGGGTACTCGTCGCCGTCCTCCGGAGGGTCAGCGGCGAACAGCTCCCGGACCTCGACCCGGAACCCGCGGTCGAATGACTTCAGACACCGGGCGCACCGGTACGCGATCCGCCCCGAGAGCGGCCCCGAGACCTCGACCCCCTCGAGCACCGATTCGAGGAGAACCTCGATCCGCACGGGCTCCTCGCCCGGCACCCGGGCCAGCTCGGTGCCGAGGCCGTCGAAGCGCTCCTCCAGCGTCACACGGCGGGCGGCCCCGGCCTCGACCAGGAGGTCCCGGACGTCCAGCAGGACCATCAGACCCCCGCCCTCCGGCCCTCCTCGGCCAGGTGCTCCTCGGCGAGCGTCGATCCTCGGAGTCGCTCCCGACCTCTGCCGATCTGCTGGAGGGTCTTGCCGAGCTGGTCCTGGATGCGGGACAGCTGGCCCTCCTGCGCCTCCCGGATCTCGGCGATCTGCTCCAGGGCCCTGGTCAACGTGGCCTCGAACGCGGCCAGCTTCTGGTCCATGTAGTCCTCCGCCTCGTGGCGGATCTGCCGGGCCTGGCCGCGGGCTTCCTCCAGGATCCGCTCGGCCTCCCTGACCGAGGCCTTCACGACCTCTTCCTGGGCGAGCAGCTTCGACTGCTCCTCCAGGGCCTCCTGGATGATGCCCTCGGCGTCCTTGCGGGCCTTGCTGAGGAGCTGCTCGCGGTCCTTCACCACCCATCGTGCCTGCTTGATCTCCTCGGGCAGCGCCGCCCGCATCTCCTGGACGAGCTCGAGGGCTTCCTCCCGGTTCACGAGCACGGACGTCGACAACGGCATCGACTTCGCCTCCATGATGAGCTCCTCGAGCTGCTGGATCCGACCGGCGATGTCCATCTACGCCATGTGCTCCTTGAGCCGTCGGAGCACCTGCTCGGGCACCAGGCCGGACACGTCGCCCCCGAACCGGGCGATCTCCTTCACCAGCGAGGACGACAGGTACGACCACCGCGGGCTGGTGGGGACGAAGCACGTCTCCACCTCGCCGAGGTGCCGGTTCATCTGCGCCATCTGCAGCTCATAGTCGAAGTCCGACACGGCCCGCAGCCCCTTCACGATCACCCCCACCCCGTGGTTCCTGGCGTAATCGACCAGGAGCCCGGAGAACGACCCGACCTCCACGTTGCCCAGCCCCGCGAGCGACTCCCGGAGCATCTCGACCCGGTCGGCCACCGAGAACAGCGGCTCCTTGGCGGGGTTCTCCACCACCGCCACCAGGACGCGGTCGAAGAGCCCCGCGGCCCGCTGCACGATGTCCACGTGCCCGTTCGTGACCGGGTCGAACGTGCCCGGGCACAGGGCCGTCAGCGTCACGCCGCCTCCTGGAGGACGAGGATCCGGGTGTCTCCGTAGGTCAGGATCCTGACGACGCCCCAGTGTACTGGAATCACATCGGTGGAACTCCCCTTCGGCCTGGTGAGGGCCACGATGGCGCCCGGCGCAGTCAGGGGCCCCAGCCGCTCCAGGGTCGCCCGGAGGGCGTCCCCGGGATGCGCGTACGGCGGATCGAGGACGACCAGGTCGAACGGTCCGGGGGTCCGCCGGAGCGCATCGAGCACGTCGGCCCGGACCACCGTGGCCCGCCCCTCGAGCCCGGTTCGGTCGAGGTTCTCCCGGATCGCCCGGATCGCCGTGGATCGTGCCTCGACGAACAGGCAGGACGCGGCCCCCCTCGACAGGGCCTCGATCCCCACGGCCCCGGTCCCGGCGAACAGGTCGGCGAACCGAGCCCCGACCACGTGCTCCCCCAGGCTCGAGAACAGCCCCTCGCGGGCCCGGTCCGACAGCGGACGGGTGCCACGGGGCACCCGGCCCAGCCGGATACCGCCGGCGGACCCCGCGATCACCCTCACCGCCGGAGCCGGGCGACCCCGAGGACGTGAGGCCGGACCGGCGTGGGGGGGCCGAAGCCCGCCGGCCGCACGTCGACCTCGAACCCCGCCTCCCGGAGCAACGCCACCGTGTCCCGGTTCGGGTGGCAGTTGCAGCCGCAGTGCCGCCACAGCGGCGTGATCACGTCCTGAAGAACCGCGGCTCGGGGCACCGACGATCGGACGTGCTCGTACACGCGAACCTCGCCCCCCGGTCGGAGCACCCGGCGGAGCTCGGCCAGGGCTCGCCGCTGGTCGACAACCGAGCACAGCACGTAGCAGGCCACCACGGCGTCGAACGTCAGGTCCCGGAAAGGGAGTTCCTCCGCCACGCCCCGAAGCACCGCCGCGGGAGCACGAGCTCGCCGGGCCCGCCCGGCCGCCCGGGCCGCCATG
>JBQGDK010000194.1:0-1699 GCA_052039025.1 Actinomycetota bacterium | reverse complement strand
GATCGGCGCTGACCTCGCCTTTCCTCTTCTTACATTGCCGGGCCCGCCTTTGCACCCGGAGAACGTCAGCAAAGGGGCGATGGCAGTAGCTGGTGGACAAACCGGAGCCTTCGCCACAAACCCTATTGCAGTTCACAATTGTCCTGTTGAAGGGACAAATGCTGGGGAACCTTCCGCCATATTGTCCGTTGATGGGATGCAGGAGCGCAGCGCACGCTCTTGCGTGACGGGCCGTGGTGAGTGCGGACCGGGCGCCGACGGCTGGAGTGTGACGTGGTGGCAGCTGAGGGGCCGACACGGAACGGAAAGGCGGGGGTCCTCGCTCCGCCCAGCGCCAAGGGCACGGGGAAACTCGGGGTTTCTCACACGACCAAGCGTCGAAGGAGGACCCCCGTGCAGGCAGAGTATGTCGGTATCGATCTGCATCGCCGCCGCAGTGTCATCGTCCGCAAGGACGCCGAGGGCGAGATCCTGGCGACCATCCAGATCGACAACGAGGCGATGGCGTTGGCTGAGGCGGTGGCCGCCGCCGGCGAGCACCCCGAGGTGGTCCTGGAAGCCACCTACGGCTGGTACTGGGCCGCTGACGTCCTGACCGAGTTGGGCGCCCGCGTGCACCTCGCCCACCCGTTGGGCAACAACTGGGGCCACCGGCGGGTGAAGAACGATCAGCGCGACGCCGAGGACCTGATCGACCTGCTGCGCCTGGGTCGCTTGGCCGAGGCGTACGTGGCGCCACCGGGGTTGCGCCAGCTGCGCGAACTGGTCCGCCACCGGGCCAAGCTGGTGGCCCTGCGCTCGGGCCTGAAGGCTCAGGTCCATGCCGTGCTGGCCAAACAAGGCGTGGCGGTGAACGCCTCGGACCTGTTCGGGGTGGCCGGCCGGAGCTTCCTCGACACGGTGCCGCTGGGCGGCGCCTACCGGATGCGGGTCGACTCCCTGCTCGAGCTGATCGACCGCTTCGACGACCAGGTCGCCGACTTCGAGGAGCTGGTGGCCGACGTCCTCGCCGATCATCCCGGCTACCACGCCATCCAAGCCATTCCCGGGGTCGGTCCCGTCCTGGCCGCGGTGTTCCTGGCCGAGGTCGGTGACGCCGCCCGCTTCGCCTCCCCCGCCCAGTTGTGCTCGTGGGCCGGGCTCACCCCCACCCACCGCGAGTCCGACACCACCGTCCACCGCGGTCGGATAACCAAACAGGGGTCCCGTCTGGTGCGCTGGGCGGCCATCGAGGCGGTCGGCCGCCAACGAGGCGCCACCCCCATCCGCCAGACCCACCATCGCGTCGCCGAGCGGCGCGGCTCCAACGGGATCGGCCGGGTTGCCGCCGCCCGCAAGCTTCTCGTCCTCGTCTACTACGGCCTGCGCGACGGCTACATCCGTTGCCTGGCCGAGACAGGATGACCCTCCCGGCGCAGCCACGAAGCGAGCTCGCTATTTGTCATGACCCCCGGACCCCGGCGTGGTCGCCCGCTTGATTGAACCCTTCGTGGCTGCGGCCGCAGCTCTCCATGCCACCGGCTGCGTGGCGGATAGATGACCGGTCCCCGGGAACTCTCGGCGAGACCCTCGAGCACCAGCTCAACCTGGAGAAGACCGCACCCTGCGCCTCCGTCCCCCCGACGAAGGGCATCACCCACGAAGCCCTGACGGGCTTCTCGCAACCAGTATCCCTGACGCCATCCACCCGGCCGTCAAG
>JBQGDK010000193.1:0-1918 GCA_052039025.1 Actinomycetota bacterium | reverse complement strand
CCTCGATCTCGGTCTTCAGGTCCCGGATCCGACCGATGTGCTCCTTCTCCCGCTCCCAGTGAGCCCGCATCGAGGTCAGCCGCTCGTTCAGGTCGGCCAGCTCGCGCTCGAGCACGGCCAGTCGCTCCCGCGAGGCCTCGTCGGTCTCCTTGGTCAGCGCGGCCCGCTCGATCTCGAGCTGGCGGACCCGCCGGTCGACCTCGTCGATCTCGGTGGGCATCGAGTCGATCTCGATCCGGAGCCGGCTGGCGGCCTCGTCCACGAGGTCGATGGCCTTGTCGGGAAGGAACCGGCCGGTCACGTAACGGTCGGAGAGCACGGCGGCGGCCACCAGCGCCTCGTCGCGGATCGCCACGCCGTGATGGACCTCGTACCGCTCCTTCAGCCCCCGGAGGATCCCGATCGTGTCGGCCACCGACGGCTCGCCGACGAGCACCGGCTGGAACCGCCGCTCCAGCGCCGGGTCATGCTCGATCCGCTCCCGGTACTCGTCGAGCGTGGTGGCGCCGATGGCCCGCAGCTCGCCCCGGGCCAGCATCGGCTTCAGCATGTTGCCGGCGTCGACGGCCCCCTCGGCCGCCCCGGCGCCCACGACCGTGTGGAGCTCGTCGATGAACGTGATGATCTCGCCCTCCGATGCGGCGATCTCCCGGAGCACGGCCTTGAACCGCTCCTCGAACTCACCGCGGTACTTCGTCCCGGCCACCAGCGAGCCGATGTCCAGGGCAACGACGCGCTTGCCCTTCAGGCCCTCGGGCACGTCGCCCTCGACGATCCGGCGGGCCAGGCCCTCGACGATCGCGGTCTTGCCCACGCCGGGCTCGCCGATCAGGACCGGGTTGTTCTTGGTCCGCCTGGACAACACCTGGATCACCCGTCGGATCTCCTCGTCGCGGCCGATCACCGGGTCGAGCTTGCCGCGACGGGCCAGCTCGGTGAGATCGCGCCCGTACCGCTCCAGGGCCTGGTACTTGTCCTCGGGATTCTCGTCCGTGACCCGCTGCCGCCCGCGGACCTGGGCCAGGGCGCTCAGGACGCGCTCGCGATCCAGCCCGCCCTCGGCCAGGAGGCGGGCGACCTCCGTGTCCCCCTCGAGCATCGCCAGCAGGAGGTGCTCGGTCGAGACGTACTCGTCGTTGAGCCCGCCGGCCTCCGACGCGGCCCGCTCGAGCAGGGCCGCGGCCTGGGGCGACAGCCCGACCTCGGCGGCCCCACCGAAGATCTTCGGCATGCGATCAAGCCGCTCCCCGACCCGATCGCGCACGGCGCGGGGCGAGCTCCCGATCGCGTGGAGCACCGGGTAGAGGACGCCCTCGGGGTCAGACAGGAGGACGAACAGCAGATGCTCGGGCTCCACCCGCTGGTGATCGCGCTGGATCGCCAGGCCCTGAGCCTCGGTGAGGGCCTGGCGGGACCGAAGGGTCAGCTTGGCGGGGTCCACGTCAGCCCCGCTCCCACGGGAGCCGCACGCTCCGCATCGGCACCAGGTCGCCCCCGGCCCGGCGACGGGCCGAGTCGAGCTCGCGGTTGAGGTCCTCGAGCTCCCGCCGGGCCCGCTGGATCTGGGCCTGGAGGTCCATGATCAGCTTGACCCCGGCGAGGTTGACCCCCCGCTGGGTGAGCCGCTGGATCTCGCGCAGGCGGTCGATGTCCCGGTCCGAGTATCGGCGGGTGTTGCCGGCCGTGCGGGCCGGGCGGAGCAGCCCCTTCCGCTCGTAGATCCGGAGCGTCTGGGGGTGGACCCCGGCCAGCTCGGCGGCCACGCTGATGATGTAGACCGCTCGCTCGTCGCGCTGCTCGGGCATCGGCGTCATCCCTCCTCCAGGTGGGCCCGGGGGCTCTGTCCCCTCACGTCTCTCAGGCGCTTCAGGAGGTCGCGCTCCTCCTTCGACAGCTTCGAGGGGACCTCGACCTCCAC
>JBQGDK010000192.1:0-1908 GCA_052039025.1 Actinomycetota bacterium | reverse complement strand
CCCCAACACCGGCAAGTCCTTCGACGGGCTGGTCAGGCGGCTGGTGAAGCTGGGCGCCACGGACGTGGCCATCGAGCGGCCCGACGGCCCCCTCGTCGAGGCGATGCTCGAGCGGGGGCTGCGGGTCCTCGTCATCGCCCCGCGGATGCTGAAGGCGCTCCGGCAGCGGTACTCCTCGACCGGTGCGAAGTCCGACCCTGGCGACGCCTACGTGCTCGCCGACGTGGTCCGCACCGACGGCCACCGCCTGAAGCCGCTGGTGGCCGACGGCGCGGAGACCAGGGTCCTCCGGGCCCTCACCCGGACCCGGAAGGACCTGGTGGAGGCCAGGGTGGCCCTGGTCAACCAGCTCCGGGCTCACCTGGAGCTGTGCTTTCCGGGGGCCATCGGCCTGTTCCACGAGCTCGACTCTCCGGTCTCGTTCGCCTTCCTCCGCCGCTACCCCACGGCGCTTCGAGCCCGCAGGCTGGGAGAGGCCAGGCTGGCGGCGTTCCTCCGGCGGATCGGGTACTGCGGACGCAAGCCGGTCACCGAGCTGCTGGCCCGGGTCAAGGAGGCGCCCGCCGCGGGGCTCACCGAGGTCGAGGCCGAGGGCAGGGCGGTGTGCGTTCTGGCGCTGGTCGACGCCATCGAGGTCTGCAGGGAGAAGGCCAGGGAGCTCGAGGCCGAGGTAGTCGAGCGACTGGAGTTCCACCGCGACGCGCCGATCTTTACCTCGTTGCCCAAGGCAGGGCGAGGTGTCCGGGCCGCCTCCCTCCTCGCGGAGATCGGGGACGCCAGGGAGCGATTCCCCGACGAGGAGTCCCTCGCCGCCCTCGCCGGCGTCGCCCCGGTCACCAAGGCGTCGGGCAAGTCCCGCTCGGTGGGGTTCCGGTGGGCCTGCGACAAGAAGCTCCGCAACGCCCTGGTCGACTTCGCGGACGACTCCCGGCACGCGTCGCCGTGGGCCGCCCGGATCTACGCGAACGCCATCGCCCGGGGAAAGCGCCATCCCCACGCCGTCCGGATCCTCGCTCGGGCATGGGTCCGTGTGATCTGGCGGATGTGGCAGGACGGAGCGCCCTACGACGTCTCGAAGCACGGAGGTGTTGCCATGCTCCACGCCGCGTGAGCTTGACCTAGGGGGTCTCGCGCGGGCTCCTCGACGATGAGGGCGTGAGCGGGGAAGACGATGTAGTCAGGACCCTTCATCTCTCGACGACCCCTGAGGGACTTCGGTGCGCCCGATGGGGTCGTCTCCCTGCGTCAGGCCGCCGACCAGCAGGGCCAGGGAGTCATGACCGCGTTCTTGCTGGTGGCTCGTGGGGATTCGAACCCCCGGCACATGGGTTAAGAGCCTCCTTCTCCATGGTCGCTGACGTACGCAAACGCGCCGATTCAGCTGATCCGTGGCGCGCTCCTGACGCGCCTGATCAGCGGGCCACCGGGCAGGACTGCGCCATTCAGACCCAAGCAGTCCACCACCCCGGACTGGTTCTCCAACGGCCCTCTTCAAGACGTCTCTGACGAAGACCTTCCCAGCGGCATGATCCGCCTATGACGGTGGAGTCCCTCGATCCTCTCCAGCGAGGACGGCGGCGTCTACTTGACGGCACCGGCCCACGGACACGTTCGTCCTGGATGGACCGAACCCGCGCGCGGACCCGAACCCTGCCCCGTGGGAGGCACGGGGTGCGTCGGCGAGGTGGCGGTAAGGCCCGTTAGCGTCTGATGTTCCACGTCCCGTTCATCGACGGGGGAACACTCGGTGTACACTTTCCCGAACTTTGGTCCGGCTCGGAGGCCGGGCGACACGGGGAAAGGGGATCACATGACTGTCGGGAGACCTGGGCTGAGAAGGGTGGGGTGGGGCTCGGCCATCCTGGTGGCTGTCGCCGTGGTGGGGATGGATGTCGCAGGACCCCGGCT
>JBQGDK010000191.1:0-7362 GCA_052039025.1 Actinomycetota bacterium | reverse complement strand
TCGTCGGACCCCCGCCGGTGGCAACGGAGCAGGAACTCCATGGTGATCGGCTGGGGGAACTTCGGCGCGCTCCCGAACCCGCCCCACTCGGCGTCGAACGCCGTCCGCAGGCCGGCCAGCGCCTCCCGCAGCACCTCGTCGGTGAGCGGCTCCTCCGACGAGCCCGGCGCCCGCCCGATGGCCTCGACCACCCGCTGCCCCTGGTTCACGAGCTCGTCCCGCCGCTCCCGCCACGCCGCGGCGATGGCACGCAGGACCCGGGGGAACCCCGGCATCCCGCGCCGGTCCTCCGGAGGGAAGTACGTGCCGGCGAAGAACGGCCGGCCGTCCGGCGTCAGGAACACCGTCATCGGCCACCCGCCGTGGCCCGACATGGCCTGCACCGCGTCCATGTAGATCGCGTCGACGTCGGGACGCTCCTCGCGATCGACCTTGACCGATACGAAATGCTCGTTCATGAGCCGCGCGGTCTCGGGATCCTCGAAGGACTCCCGCTCCATGACGTGGCACCAGTGGCACGCGGCGTACCCGACCGAGAGCAGGATCGGGCGGTCCGCCTCGCCGGCGCGACGGAACGCGTCCTCGCCCCACTCGTACCAGTCGACGGGGTTGTCGGCGTGCTGGAGGAGGTAGGGGCTGGTCGCCCCGGCCAGACGGTTCGCCATCCGCCCCACTCTACCCTCGGGTCCCTCCACTACACTGGGCGCGGTGGAGGGGAGGTGGGCGTGAAGGAGCTCGAAGACAAGCTGCTCGACGCGGTGGCCGACCTCGAGATGGTGTCCCGGGGCCTGAAGCCGCCGGAGGCCTGGCGGTCGTTCGGCGATCAGACCCTCGAGGGGTTCTGGCAGTCCTGGCCGGGAATCCGGGCGTGGGGCGAGTGGCTGTGGACCCTGGCCGACAACGAGCGAGGGGATCGGGCCGCGCCGGTCGCCCCCGACGCCGAGCACGAGGAGACCGGAGGCGGGGGCTAGCGCTGGTCCGGAAGGTCCTGGTCGCCACGGATGGCAGCGAGAGCGCCAGCCACGCGGTTCGCTGGGCCGCGGACGTGGCCGAGCGCTTCGCCGCTGAGCTGATCCTCCTCCAGGTCGTCCCTCCCGCCGACGACGGCGCGGCCGACCACGAGCACACGGTCGACGAGCTTCGGGCGACCGCCGAGGATGTGGCCGGCCCCCGCGGCCGGGCCCGGGTCGTGGTCGACGAGGACCCGGCTCGGGGGATCGTCAGGGCCTGCGATGACCTCGACGTCGACGTCTGCGTGGTCGGCAACCTTGGGATGAGCGGCCGCACGTCGTTCCTCCTCGGCAACGTGCCGAACCGCGTCTCCCACAACGCGCGGTGCACGGTGATCATCGTCAACACCTCGCATCCATCGGTGACGCCGGGCCGGAGGCCTGAGCGACGGATCCCGGTGTTGCCGCACGTCGTGGAGGGCTCCGGCCTGCAGACCGAGGGCCGGCTGCTGGGCCGGGCCGCCCGGATCGGCCGGGTCCTGGCCCGGGAGGGGTTCCAGGAGGTCTTCGCGGGCACACGGTCGGACGACGAGGCCGCGGTGCGGACGCGAGCCCGCCGGCTGCGCGCCGCCATGGAGGAGCTGGGCCCGACGTTCGCCAAGATGGGCCAGGTCCTGTCGACCCGGCCCGACCTTCTCCCGCCCCCGTTCATCGAGGAGCTCTCCACGCTGCAGGACCGGGTCACGCCCATGACCGAGCAGGAGGTCGTCAAGGTCATGGAGGAGGAGCTGGGGGTGCCGTGGGAGGACGTGTTCGAGTCGATCGACCCCGAGCCGATGGCCGCCGGGACGATCGCCCAGGTCCACCGGGCCACGCTGACCGACGGCGAGCGCGTCGTGGCGAAGGTCCAGCGGCCATCGGCACGCAAGGACATCATGCAGGACCTCGGGCTCCTCGAGCTGTTCGCCGAGAAGACCGCCGAGCGCGAGGCGCTCCGGCAGGTGTTCGACCTGCCGATGATCGTGGAGCACCTGTCCGACTCGCTGAAGCGCGAGCTGGACTTCCGGCAGGAGGTCGAGAACCTCGAGCGGATGCACGGTGTGCTCGGCCCGTTCTCCAGGCTCGAGGTGCCCCGGGTCTACGGCGAGCTGTCGACCGATCGCCTCCTGGTGATGGAGGAGATCCAGGGCATCCCGATCCGGGAGGCGCCCGAGGGCGAGGTCCGAGCTGAGGCGGCCCGCCAGCTCCTCGAGTCCTACTACCACCAGATCCTGGTCGAGGGGTTCTTCCACGCCGACCCCCACCCCGGGAACCTGATGTGGTGGCACGAGACCGTGTACTTCCTCGACCTGGGCATGGTGGGGCAGATCGACCCGGAGACCCGCCAGCTGGTGCTCCTCCTCCTGCTGGCGTTCTGGCGCGAGGACGTGGACTTCCTCTCCGATGTCGTGCTGATGCTGGCGGGGGAGGAGGATCGCGCCGACCTCGACGTCGACGCGTTCCGCAGGGAGGTCGGCGAGCTGATGGCCCGGCACCGCGGCGTCGCCGTGAAGGAGCTCGAGCTGGGCCCGATCCTCCAGGAGGTCACCGAGATGTCGATCCGCCACGGCATCCGCCTCCCCGCGTCGCTGGCCCTGACGGGGAAGGCCCTGGCGCAGATGCAGCTCGCGGTGGCCGAGCTGGACCCGTCGCTCGACCCGCTCTCGGTCGTGGGCGGGTTCGTGATGCGGGGGTTCGTCGAGCGACTCCGGGAGCGCCTCGACCCGAAGTGGATGTACTACGAGGGGCAGAAGCTGCGAACGCGGCTCGTGCGCCTGGTCGAGGCGATCGAGCGGCTGGCCGGGGCCCGGCCCGGCCCGAAGCTGCAGGTCCAGTTCAGGGGGACCGAGAACCTCGAGCACCAGATCCGTCGGGCCGGCCGCCGTGTGTCCCTGGGGCTCATCTCCGGCGGCGCGCTGGTCGGCGCCGCCGTGGCCGCGCTGGGGACGCTCCCGGGGTGGGTGCCGGGTGCGCTGGCCGGGCTGGGCGGGACGCTGGCGGTCGGGCTACTGGTGGACGTCCTGCGTCGCGGCCGATAGCTCCAGGTCCGGAGGCCCCGGTGAGACCGATCGCGGCTCCTCGCCCCGGCGACGGAGGGCCCGAAGGAGGCGCCGCTCCACGATCACGGCAGCGACCGCCATGATCGCGCCCAGGGCGGCCCGCTCGAGCCACGTGGTCACCCGCCTGCCCCGGTCGCCCATATCGAGGCCATCCTACCGAGCCGTGGGGGGCGGCCGCGCGGGCCGCCCCCCCTTGGCCCTATCCCTCGGGCGGGTACGGCTCGCCAGACTCCTCGGCCGCGGTCTGCACCTGGTCGTGCAGCTCGTCGAGGACCGTCTGCGGGTCCTCACCCTGCTGGAGGATCCGCCGAACGGCCTCGTCCATGGCCGTCTGTACGTCCGGCCAGTAGGCCACCGACGGTCGGTACCAGCCGTTCGCCAGCGCCGCCTGGACCGCGTCGAAGGTCGGCTGCAGCTCCTCCGGCACCTCCTGGGTGGCATCGTCCCGGATGCTCGGCCAGGCGTTCGTCTCGGCCAGGATCGACTGGGCCTCCTGGCCCATCAGGAACCCCGCCAGCTGAACGGCCGCGTCCCGCTGCTCGCCGTCGACCCCCTCGGGGATCCCCAGGACATCCCCGCCGACCACGTGGAACTCGCCCTCGGGGCCCGCCCAGCCGTTGTGGATGTCGAACAGCTCCAGGACGCCCTCCTCGGCGAAGACCGAGGATGTGAACGGCCAGTTCTGCGCGTAGTACGCGGTCTCGCCCCGCAGGTTGTCGACCTCGGTATCGAACTGCGCCTGGAGGCTCTCCTCGGCCAGCAGGCCCTCATCCCACATGTCCTGCAGGTACGTCAGCGCCTCCACCGAACCGGCGTCGTTCAGGATCACCGGGTCCCCGCCGAAGGACAGGATCCACTCGGAAAGAACCACGGGGGCCGAGCTGCCTTCCGCCAGCGACACCGTGACCCGCGGCTGGCCGGTCTCTTGGGCGAAGGACTCGGCCATGGCCCGGTAGTCCTCGATCGTCGCCGGCGGCCCGTCCACGCCCGCCGCCTGGAACTGCTCGGCGTTCGCGTAGGCCACCCGGACGTTCGGCCGGAACGGCAGGAAGTACGTGGTCCCGTCGAAGTCGGCCGGGACCAGGGCCTCGCTGACCTCCGAGGGAACTTCGACGTCGCCGACGTCCTGAACGAGTCCGCCGTCGACCAGCGCGGCCAGATTGTTGTTGTCCATCGAGATGAGATGGATCGTGTTGTTTCCCGAGTCCACCTCGGTCTGCAGCTTCTGCGGCATGTCCTCTGAGGTCACGTTGGACAGGGTCACGGTGATCCCTGTCTCCTCGGTGAACGCGTCGATCACCTGCCGCATCCCGGCCTGCTCCTCCTCGGCCAGGGACACGTTGAACGTGATCTCGGCGCCGCCCTCACCCGCGGTCTCGGGGGGCCCGCACCCCGCAGCGAGGAGCGCGATGGCCACCGAGAGCACGCCGGCCACTCGTTTCGATCGCATTCCCTTCACCTCCTCCGGTCTCATGTCCCTCCCATCACCCTTTCACCGCTCCGGCCAGGGCACCCGGCCGGAGGTACCGCTGCAAGAAGTACACCACGAGCAGGATCGGCAGCGTGAGCACGGCAGCCACGGTCGCCATCTCCTGACTGCTTCCCCGGTCGATGGCCTGAAACACCTGGAGGGGGAGGGTGTTCTGGGTCGTTGTCAGCAACCGCGCATACAGGAACTCGTTCCACGAGTACAACCAGACGAAGAGCGAGGCCACGGCGATCCCCGGGAGCGCCAGGGGGAACACCACACGGACCAGAGCACCCAGCCGGGAGGCCCCGTCGATCGCGGCGGCCTCCTCGAGATCGCGGGGTACGGTCTCGAACGTCCCCGCGAGGATCCACGCGATGAACGGCAGGGCCCCGATCAGGTGGGCCAGGACGAGTCCAGCATAGGTATCCACCAAACCGAGGGACGCGAACCGGGTGGCCACCGAGATGCCGATGGCGAACTCCGGGAACATCCGGGTCACGAGAAGACCGATCACGATCGCGTAGCGCAAGCCAGGCCGGAGTCGGGAGATCACGTACGCCGCCGGGGCGGCGATCACGATGGCCAGGATCGTGGTGATCGTGGCCACAGCCAGGCTCTTGATCAGCGGCGGGATCAGCTGCCCGCCCTCGATCACGTCCTGCCACCACTGGAGGGTCGGCTCGGTGATGAACAGGGAGGGTCGCTCCCCGAAGAGGGCGATCCCCGGGGCCAGCGAGACCATGAAGATGAGGTACACGGGGAACAGGACGATCAGGGTGGTCACCAACACCCACAACGGGAACAGGACCTTCATGGGACGGTCGAGCGGGTCCCGGCCGCTTGACCTCACAGCGCCACCTGCCGCCGGGCCGCCACGAACCGGAGATACAGGACGATGAAGATCATGATGATCACGAACAGCACGATGGAGCCCGCGGCCGCCGTGAACGGATCGTTGGCCGGCGGCCGGAACCGGTTCCAAATGAACGTTCCAAGGACGGGTTCGATCCGTCCGGAGAGGACCAGGGCCAGCTCGAAGATCCGGAAGACGTCTATGGCCCGCAGGATCAGGGCCATCGTGACGTACGGGACGAGCAGCGGCAGCGTGACCCGCCAGAACCGTTGCCACTTCGTGGCTCCGTCCACGTCGGCAGCCTCGTAGACCTCGTCGGGGATCGATTGGAGTCCGGCCAGGAAGATCAACGTGACCACCGGAAGGACCTTCCACATATCGGCGATGGCGACCACCAGCAGCGTGCGAAAGCCGCCCGCCACGGTCCACCCGATGTTCTCGAAGTTCCACTCGATCCCCGGGATGAGGTTCACGAGCTTCGAGAACTCGAAGAGCACGGAGTTGATGTAACCGGACCGTGAGAAGAGAAGGAGCATCACGGCGCCGGACACGATCGTGGGTACGCCCAACGGGATCAGTGAGACGGTACGCACGAACCCGCGACCCCGGAACGGGACGTGCAGGGCCATGGCCACCCCTAGACCGATCGTCATCTCCAGCGTGAGCGACAGCAGGGCCACGATGAGCGTGTTCACGATGGCTTGGCGGAACACCTCGTTCCCGAACAGGAACTGGTAGCCGGCCAGGGAGGGGAACGCGAGATCACGGGAAGACGTGAAGGAGATCCTCACCGTATCCAGGATCGGCGCGATCGTGAGCACGACCACGTAGAGGATCAGTGGTGCTGCCAAGATCAGCTCGAACCGGTAGCGTCGCACCCAGGCTGCGGCGGATCCCACTCTCCGTCTTCCGGCCGTCGGGGCTGCGACCGCCAAGTGCGGCTCCCTAGCCGGCCTCGTCGCCGTAGATGCCCAGCGAGGTCTCCGGATCGAAGAAGTGCAGTCGGGTCGTGTCGACCACCAGCTCGATCGGTTGTCCTTCTCGAGCCTCCGTCCTCGGGTTGAGTGCGGCGATGAACTCGGACCGGTCATGGAGGGCCTGTGCCTCGAGGCTGGCCACGGCCTCTCCGCCGGCATCGCTTGCCAGCTCTCTGGTGTCATCGGTGAGTACCACCGGCGCCGCGACCGAGAAGTGCACCAACACCTCGGATCCGAGCGCCTCGCGGAGTTCCACGGTCGTGGTGATGCGCCGATCAGCCGCAACGTCGCTCACGATCGACGCATCCTCCATGTCCTCGGGCCGGATCCCCAGGATCACCCGCTTCCCCGCGTACCGCTTCACACCGGGCCGCTGCTTCAGCGCTCGGTCGTCGATCCGGAGGGCGACATCGGCGAACCGAGCCACCAGGCCTCCGTCGGCCGGCGCCAGCTCGGCCTCGATCATGTTCATGGCCGGCGACCCGATGAACCCCGCGGCGAACAGGTTGATGGGGCGGTCGTAGAGGACCTGGGGCTGGTCGACCTGCTGGAGCTCCCCCTTTCTCATCACCGCGACCCGGTCGCCCATCGTCATGGCTTCGGTCTGGTCATGGGTGACGTAGATCGTGGTCACCCCGAGGTCGTGCTGGATCCGCGCGATCTCGGCCCGCATCTGCACTCGGAGCTTCGCGTCGAGGTTCGAGAGCGGCTCGTCCATCAGGAACGCCCGGGGCTCGCGGACGATGGCCCGGCCCATCGCCACGCGCTGCCGCTGGCCCCCCGAGAGGTTCCGGGGGCGCTTGTCGAGGAGGTCCTCGAGCCCGAGGGTGCCAGCGGTCTCCCGGACCCGACGGTCGATCTCGCGGCGCGAGACCTTTCGGAGCTTGAGCGCGAACGCCATGTTCTCGAACACGCTCATGTGTGGGTAGAGGGCGTAGTTCTGGAAGACCATGGCGATGTCGCGATCCTTGGCCGGGACCTCGTTGACCACTCGATCACCGATCCGGACCGT
>JBQGDK010000190.1:0-3642 GCA_052039025.1 Actinomycetota bacterium | reverse complement strand
CCCAAGCAGAAGCGAGTACCGCGCGGGGAGTAGCGATGGGGACACCCTCCGTCCGATGTCGGTTCCAGTGGTCGGGTCTAGGCTTGCGATGACGATGGACGACGCGCGCCACGGTCGCAGGGTGCTGGTGGCGGACGGGCTCCTGGCGAGCGGGCTGGCCCTCCTGCTCACCGTGGGGACCTACTTCGCCGCCAGGGGGCAACCCCACGGGAGGTCGTTCGACGCCGGTGCCGCGGCACTGGTGATCGTGGCGGCCGGGGCCCTGGCGGCCAGGCGCCGATACCCGGAGGTCGTGCTGGGCATCGTCTTCTCGACGACGATGGTGTACTTCGTGATCGGGTACGACCAGGGTCCGATCTGGATCGCCCTCATCGTGTCATTCGTCACCGCCGTCGTGTACGGAAACCGGCTGGCGGCGTGGATCACTGCGGCGGCCGGGTTCGTCATCTTCCCCTGGCTGGACTACCTGCTTAGAGGTCGATCGGCCCCGTCCTTCGTTTCCATCGCCGCCCTGGCCGCCTGGCTCCTGGTCTTGCTGGGAGTGGGAGAGGCGGTTCGCATCAGGCGTGAGCGGGCCGTCCAGGCGATCCGGATCCTCGAGGAGAAGACCCTCAGACGGGCCAGCGAGGAGCGCCTGCGCATCGCCCGGGAGCTCCACGACGCGCTCGGCCACCATCTCTCGCTGATCAACGTGCAGTCGGGCGTGGCCCTCCACCTCGACGAGGAGCTGCCAGAACAGACCCGCGGCTCGCTCTCGGCGATCAAGCAGGCCAGCAAGGAAGCTCTGAGCGAGCTCCGGTCGGTCCTGGACATCCTTCGCCAGGAAGGCGAGCGGGCACCTCGGTCACCGACCTCCACCCTGGGCAGGCTCGATGAACTGATGTCGCGGGCCGGGGCCGCTGGGCTGACGGTCCGAACGGAGACCGAGGGCGATGTCCGGCCGGTGCCGTTCGGCGTCGACATGGCGGCGTTCCGGATCGTGCAGGAGGCTCTGACGAACATCGCTCGTCACGCCGGATCCGCCACCGCCACCGTGCGCCTGGTCTTCGGCGAAGGTGACCTCACGGTCCAGGTCGACGATGACGGCCGGGGGCCAAGAGCTCCGGTCCCGGCCGGAAGCGGCAAGGGCATCGTGGGGATGCGGGAGCGGGCGGTGGCGCTCGGCGGGGATCTCGAGGCGGGGCCTCGGCCCGGCGGCGGCTTCCGGGTGCGAGCCCGGCTGCCGCTGGACGGTGCCGGTTGATCCGGGTCCTGTTGGCCGACGATCAGCTCCTGGTCCGGGCGGGGTTCCGATCCCTCCTCGACGCGGAGGACGACGTCGAGGTGGTCGGCGAGGCGGACAACGGCCGGGAGGCGCTTCGAATGGCCGCCGAGCTTCGGCCCGACGTGGTGCTGATGGACATCCGCATGCCCGGCGTGGACGGCCTGGAGGCCACCCGACGGATCGTCGAGGACGAGCGACTGGACCGAACCCGGATCGTCATCCTCACCACCTTCGACGTCGATGACTACGTGTTCGAGGCCTTGCGGGTCGGCGCCAGTGGGTTCCTGGTGAAAGACACGGATCCGGCGCAACTCGTTCAGGCGGTTCGAGCCGTTGCCCGTGGCGAGGCCCTGCTGTCCCCGCGAGTGACCCGGCGGCTCATCACGGCGTTCACCGAACGCGCCGATGAACCACTGCCCCCCGCGTCGGATGCGGGACGGGTACTCGCCACCGTCATGTTCACGGATATCGTTTCCTCGACGGAGCACGCCGCCCGTGTCGGGGATCGCATGTGGAGCGAGGTGCTCGATCGACATGACGATCTGATCCGCCGGGACCTTGCCCGGCACGGTGGGCGCGAGGTCAAGACGACCGGCGATGGATTCCTGGCGCTGTTCGACGCGCCGGTCCGAGCCGTCCGGTGCGCCGTCGACATCCGAGGGACCCTGCGTGGCGAGGGCGTGGAGATCCGGGTCGGGCTGCACTCCGGCGAGGTCGAGATGCGCGGGGATGACGTGGGAGGGATCGCGGTTCATATCGCCGCCCGTGTTTCCGGATCCGCTCACCCGGGCGAGGTGCTGGTCTCCAGCACCGTCAAGGACCTGGTCGCCGGCTCGGGGATGCGTTTCCAGGACCGCGGCGAACGATCGCTGAAGGGCGTGCCGGATACGTGGCGTCTGTTCGCCGTGGCCGATACCGTCTCGCCGTGAGCTCCAAGACGGCCGCCCCACGACCCACGCGCCTTCGATGATCAGGGTTCTCCTCGCCGACGACCAGGCCCTGGTACGCGCCGGCTTCCGTGCCCTGCTCGATGCCCAGAAAGACATCGAGGTGGTGGGCGAAGCGACCGACGGCGCGGAGGCGATCCGCCTGACCGGGGAGCTGTCCCCCGACGTCGTCCTCATGGACATCCGCATGCCGGACGTCGACGGTCTCGTCGCGACGAGAAAGATCGCCGAGGAAGAGCGGCTGGCCGACGTTCGGGTCGTGATCCTGACCACCTTCGACGTGGACGAGTACGTGTTCGAGGCCATCCGCGCGGGCGCCAGTGGGTTCCTGATCAAGGACACCGAACCCGAAGAACTGGTCCATGCCGTTCGGGTCGTGGCGGCCGGTGAGGCCCTGCTGTCCCCAAGCATCACCCGGAGGCTCGTAGAGGAGTTCGCCGCCCACGCCCGGGAGGCCCCCCCTGACGACGTGCTGACACGGCTCACCGAACGAGAACGAGAGGTGATGGCGCTGGTCGCCACCGGCCTCTCGAACCCGGAGATCGCCGAGCGGCTCTTCGTCAGCCCCGCCACGGCCAAGACCCACGTGAGCAGGGCCATGACCAAGCTGGGGGCCCGGGACCGGGCCCAGCTCGTGGTCATGGCCTATGAGTCCGGCTTGGTCCGCCCAGGCTGGGTCGACTGAGCCTCTCTAGAATTCGGCCGGTGGGCGACGGAGGTCGTCCTCGAAACGCTCGCGGTCGCGGCGGTCCATCCGTGAAGGAGCAGGTCGACGGCCGCCCACAGGGTCTTCGAGAACGGATAGAACAGCAGGATCGAGGCCGCCGTCACGCCGAGGCCGACAACCAGGATCGGTCCCACCGGGAAGTCCGGGGCGGTGGCCGCTGTCCACGCGATGAGGATCGTCAGGAACAGGACGCCGGCCACGCCGTAGTTCAGCGCCATGGCCCCCAGGAACGCGCCCTCCTCCTGGTCGAGCGGGAGGCCGCACCGCGGGCACGCCTCGGCCATCCGGAACCATCGCGTGAACAGCCGGCCCCGACCGCACCACGGGCAGCGCCGGGTCAGGCCTCGCCACAGCGCGGTCGGCGCGGTGGGTGGTCGGTCCGGGGGCGGACCGCCGCTCACTCCCAGATCCGGGCCTCGATCGGGGTGACCCGGATCGGCTCCGAGTACAGCTCGGCGAACCTCGCCGGCGACCACCCGAACCGCTCCATCTGCTCCCGGTACTTCGACACGTACTCGGGAACCTGGTCGGCCGGCGGCTGATCGGCGGGGAGCTCGGCGGTCCCGTCGAACGTGGCGATGTCGTCACCGGCCTCGCTCCCGCGCAGGTGGACGGACACCTTGGGGTTCGCCGCGATGTTCTCGAGCTTGGGCATCCCCGGCCGGCTGTAGATCAGGAACGTGCCCTCCTCCCACAGGAACCAC
>JBQGDK010000189.1:0-1669 GCA_052039025.1 Actinomycetota bacterium | reverse complement strand
ACCGCCGCGGCCAGCTCGGCGAGCGACGAGCGCTCCAAGGCCGCCAGACGGACGTCGTCGCCCTCGTCGTAGAGCCACTGCCGGGCGATCGTGTAGCCCCAGTCGCCGTTGGGTCGCTCGCACAGGATCGCGTTCCGGTACTCCCCGGGCGCCCGGCCGAGCGCCAGCGCGTCCGGGTCCTTCCCGGCCAGGGGCTCGGCCAGCTCGTAGAGCAGCCTGGCGTGGCCGATCTCGTCCTGCCCGATCGAGGAGAACGCCAGGTCCTCCTCGAGGTAGGGGGCCCACCCGGTCCACTCCGAGTGGCGGTGGCCCAGGATCAGCTCGTCGTCGGCCAGCGCCAGCAAGAGCCCCAGGCGGGCGTCGTCAGGCACCTGTCCGCTCCCTGTTCCGGTGGCCACGCGGCCGGGGGCGGTCGATCACCAGGCCTCGCTCGGCCATCAGCGCGTGGACCCGCTTCAGCTTCGCCCCGACGCCGACGTACCCGGTCTGGCGGCGGTACTCCTTGCCGATCACGCCGCCCAGCCCCTCCGGGTCGGGGCACTCGTGGACCCCATCCTCGCCGCGACGGCGGAGGGCGAACGTGGTCCCCTCGCCGTGCCGGAAGTGGGTCTCCCGGGCCAGGAGCATCGCCATGTCCAGGTCGGGGGCGTTCAGGGAGCCCGCAACCTGCCAGGGGTCGGACTCGCGGCGCCGCGACAGGACGTCCCAGACCGCCATGGCCTAGGCGGCTCGGGGGATCCCGCCCCAGACCTCGCGGACCCAGGCGTGGTGATCCCAGATCTGCTTCCGCCGGGCCAGCCGGTCCTTGGTCCGGGGGCCGTTCCCCTTCACGACCTCCCAGAACTCGTCCCATCCCGGGTCACCCCAGTCCCACTCGCCCCTCTCCTCGTTCCAGGCGAGGTCCCGGTCGGGGACCGAGATCCCGATGTCCCACAGCTTCGGCACGTAGGTCGAGAAGAACTCCTGGCGGAGGTCCTCGTTCGACCGGGTCTTGATCCCCCAGTACAGCAGGACGTCCTTGTCGGGCTTCGAGGGCGGACCGAAGAAATGCATGATCGGCCGCCACCACCGGTTCACGGCGTCCTGGAACATCTCCCGCTGCTCGGGGGTGCCGCTGACGAGCTCGAGCGTGAGCTCCTCGCCGTGCCGGAGATGGACCGACTCCTCCGGGCAGATCCGGCGCATGGCCCGGACGTACGGAAGGTACGAGCAGTCCAGGAGGGCCTTCTGGGTCACGAGCGCTGCCCCGTCGATCAGCCAGCCGATCACGGCGACGTCACCCCAGGACTCGGTCGGGTAGTGGAACACGTTGTGGAACTTCGTCCGGCCGTTCACGAGGTCGTCCCACATGTGGTCCCGGCTCTTGCCGAGGTCCTCGGCCACCCGGTACAGGATCTGGGCGTGCCCGGCCTCGTCCTGGACCTTCGCGGTCAGCGAGAGCTTCCGCTGAAGGGTGGGGGCCCGGGGGATCCACTCGCGCTCCGGCAGGCACCCCATCACCTCGGAGTTCGCGTGCATCTCGATGAACTTCAGGAGCGAGGCTCGGTACTCGTCGGGCATCCACTCCCCGGCCTCGATCTTCTCACCGGCGTCGATCCGGGCCTTGAACCCGGCCACGCGGTCCTCGTAGCTCATCGGTCCTCCTCCTTCGTCCCCAGCCCGGCCAGCA
>JBQGDK010000188.1:0-1681 GCA_052039025.1 Actinomycetota bacterium | reverse complement strand
GCCGACGGAGCAGGGGGGTCCTGAGCAGCCGGGACCGCCACCGCCACGTCCGGGTCGAGGTGATCGCCGCCACCTCCCGCTCCCGCGCCCGGAGCCGATCGCTGAGGACGGTCAGATCCGCCTCCAGGGAGCGTCGCTCGGCCTCCCGCTCACGGCCCAGCCGGTCGATCTCCTCGAGCAGCTCGCGCTGGCGGTCTCGGAGCGAGGCCTCGGCGGCCGCCACCCGCTCCAGCGCCGCTCGGTGGTCCTGGAACGCCTGCCACGCCGAGGTGGCGCCGTCCCACGAGCGCGCCAGCGCGCCGGCGTAGATCGCCTCGCGCCAGCCCGGCTCGCCCATGCGGCGGACCCATCCGTCGAGCTCCTCGAGCCGGCGCTCCATCGACCAGTCCCGGCGGACGCTGCTGGGGAGGTGGACCACGGTCGGCCGGCTCCCGCTGGCCGCCCGGACGCCGGGCACCGAGAGGATCTGCTGCCACATGTACAGGTCCGACGGGGTGCCGTCCGGCCGGGTCCGCCAGCCGTGAGGGAGCCGGCGGTACAGCTCCATGGTGTGCCCGGCGCAGCCCAGCGGGACGAAGTTCGTCCCCTCGAGCAGCGCCCGGCGGTACCAGGGCCCGGTCAGGTCGACGGTCCACTCGCCGACCGAGCCATCTGGCTCGATCCGGATCGGGTAGGTGTGGGCGAAGTCCGCGTCCCGGAGGAGCCCGCCCAGAACCTCGAGGTGCTCGGGCATCCACAGGTCGTCGTCGGCCAGGTAGGCGACGAGTTCTCCGGTGGCCTCGCGGAGGGCCGCGGCGCGGTGGAGCTCTCCGTTGCCCGGCCCCTTCGGGTTGTCGAAGTACCGGACCCGGGGATCGGCGGCCGCGAGGCGGGCCATGATCCCCCGGGTGACGTCGGGGGCGCCGTCGCCGACCACGAAGACCTCGACGTCCTGGACGGTCTGGCGCAGGGCGGAGGGGACCGAGCGCTCCAGCGTGGGGCCGTGATCGAACGTGGGGACGACCACGGTGAACCGGGGGCTCATGGCGGGTCGATCCCGGCCAGCCGGCGGCACGCGGCGATCCGCTCGACCACCTCGACGCCCTCGGCCGCCGAGCTCACGGGCGGCGGCCCGCCGTCGAGATGCTCCGCGAACGCCCGGAGCTCCAGGAGGAGCGGCAGATCGGTGCGGACCGGGAGCTCCTCGGTCTCGCCGCCGAGGCGCCGGAGGTGGATGCGGTCGTCGTACGAGTCCCCGAGCCAGGCGACGCCGTCCTCGAGCGTGGCCACGACCTCTCGGCGGCGGTACGGATGGCGCGTGGAGATCTCGATCCGGGCCCACGGATCGGCGCCGAGCACCGCGGTCAGGTCGGCGTCGAGGCCGTCGACGCGGCCGGCGGCCCAGGCCGGCTCGGGGATCGCCCCCAGGACCTCACGGATCACGGCGAGGTCGTGGGGCATCAGGATCCACGTCCCGTCGACGTCCCGGTGGGGGTTCCCCCACTGGGTCCTGGTGGTTCGGAGCCCGGTCACCGCGCCCAGCCGCCCCGAGCGGGCCAGGTCGCGGAGGGCGCCGATGCCACGGTGGTAGCGCCACTTGTCCATCACGAACACCCGGTCGCCGCCCCGGCGGGCGATCCGCCGGGCCTCCTCGACGTCGCACGTCAGCGGCTTCTCGACGAAGATCGGCCCCGGGGTCGCC
>JBQGDK010000187.1:0-5844 GCA_052039025.1 Actinomycetota bacterium | reverse complement strand
CGCCGGGCCCTGTTGCGGGCTACGGCACTTCCCACGCGCTTGCCGGTGATCCACGCGGCGCGGGACGGCCCGTCCCCGGGCGCCACGTACAGTACCACCCGCTCGGACGACCGGGGCGCGCCGTCGCGGACGGCGCGACGGATGTCGGCGGACCGGCGCAGCCTAGGCGCTGAGCCGCGTCCGGCCCTTGGAGCGCCTGCGCCCCAGGATGGCCCGTCCGGCCCGGGTGCGCATGCGAGCCCGGAACCCGTGGGTTCGCTTCCGCCTGCGGTTGCTCGGCTGGTAGGTCCGCTTCATCCGTCGAAAAGAATAACAAGAACGTTCCGAGCCAGCGTCCTCCCTGGTCAGCGCCACCGTCTGCGCCGGGTGTGGATTTGGGGGAGCGAGGAACCCGGGTGTATGATGCCGCCCGGAACTTCCTCACGGGGCCGCCTCCGGGCGGCCCCGATGCACTTCCCCACCGAATTGCACACCTGTGGAAGGGTTGTGGAAAAGGGGACGACGGACACCAGGGACCCCCGGGCCGACGCGATCTGGGCTCGAACGGTCGAACGGCTCCGAGAGGAGATCCCGGCGGGCACCTTCAACATGTGGTTCGCCGAGATCCGCGCCGACGCCGTCGCCGACCGCACCCTCGAGCTCGTGGCTCCGAGCGAGTACGTACGGGCGTGGCTGTCCCGGAACTACCTCGAGCTGATCACTCGGCTCGTGGCCCAGACCAGTGGCGAGGCCCTCGACGTGACGCTCGCGGTGGGGCCGGCCGCGCCCTCCGGGCTCGGCGATCGTGACGAGGCCGTCGTGGCCCCCACTCCGGATCTCCGGCCGGTGCCCCCCACCAGCTTCCCCACGAGGTACACGTTCGACAACTTCGTGCTCGGCGCCTCGAACCGCTTCGCCCATGCCGCCGCCATGGCGGTGGCCGAGGCACCCCCGTCGAAGGCCTACAACCCCCTCTTCATCTACGGGGGAGTGGGGCTCGGCAAGACGCACCTGTTGTACGCGATCGCGAACCACATGACGATGCTGACCCCGAACCTCCGGACGAAGTACGTGACGTCCGAGGCCTTCGTCACCGAGTTCATCAAGGCCGTGCGCGAGGGCCAGGGCTACCTGTTCCAGCGCCGATACCGCGACGTCGATGTCCTCCTCGTCGACGACATCCAGTTCCTGGCCAGGGCCGAGGAGACCCAGACCGAGTTCTTCCACACGTTCAACACGCTCCACGGCGCCGAGCGCCAGATCGTCATCGCCTCGGACCGGCCGCCCCAGGAACTCTCGGGGCTGGCCGAGCGGCTCCGCAACCGGTTCCGCTGGGGCCTGATCGTCGACATCCAGCCCCCGAACCTCGAGACCCGGATCGCCATCCTCCAGCAGAAGGCGCTTCGCGACCAGATCGAGATCCCCGACTCGGTCCTCCATTTCATCGCCGAGAAGTTCGACGCCAACATCCGCGAGCTCGAGGGCGCGCTCCTGCGTGTGGTCGCGTTCGCCTCGCTGTCCCGGCAGGCCGTGGACCTGGCCCTGGCCGAGCGGGCCCTGGAAGACCTCCTGCCCCAGGGGAATCAGGAAGTGCCGGCCGAGACGATCATGGCCGAGACCGCCTCGTACTTCGGCCTCCGACGCGAGGACCTCGTATCGAAGAGCCGGTCGCGGCCCCTGACCACGGCCCGCCACATCGCCATGTACCTACTCCGCGAGCTCACCGGATTGTCGCTGATCAAGATCGGGGAGCTCTTCGACCGCGATCACTCCACCGCGCTCCACGGCATCAAGCGGATCGAGACGCTCATGCCGAACCGCGACACCGTCTACCGGCAGGTGCAGGAGCTCACGAAGCGGATCCACGAGCGCGCCCGGGGGACGACGTGAGGACGAACTGTGGACGGACGTGCGCCCCGTCCGGGGCCACGCCGCCCGGCGCTCGGGGGTCCGCCGCCGGTCCCACGGCCATCCCATGTCGGCACCCCGCGCTAGCCTGGGACGTTACGGGGTTGTGCACATCTCCACAGCCCCTACTACGGCCCCTGGTTTTGGAATCTCCATGAGACCGAGGATCGGGGAGGTGGGAACGTGAAGTTCAGGTGCGATCGCGACGTCCTGTCGGAGGCGCTTCAGACCGTCCAGCGGGGGGTCTCCACACGGCCGGGGATCCCCGCGCTGACCGGCGTCCTCATGACGGTCGGGGAGGGAGAGCTGGCGCTGACCACCACCGATCTCGAGGTAACCACGGAGATCCGGGTGTCCGTCGACGGGAAAGAGGACGGCAGCGCGCTCGTGCCGGCGCGGCTCTTGGCGGACATGGTGAAAGCGCTCCCGCCGGACGCCGTCGACTTCCACACCGACGGATCCCAGGCCACCGTGACGTGCCGGTCGTTCGAGGGGACCCTGCGGTGCCTCGCGGCCGAGGACTTCCCGGCCGTCCGCGACGTGGCCGGCGTCAAGGTCACGGCTGAGGCCCAGGCCTTCGGCGAGGCCGTCGGCCAGGTCGCCCGGGCCGCCTCGCGCGACGAGGCCCGCCCCGTGCTCACCGGGGTCCTCCTCGAGGCGAACCGGGAGGGCCTGACGATGGCCGCGACCGACTCCTACCGGCTCGCCGTCCGGGAGCTCCAGGCCACCGGCGAGGGGGAGGCGAAGGCGTTGGTACCCGAGCGGGCGATCTCCGAGGCGGGCCGGGCCGCCGCCGGCGAGGAGAAGGGCGGGGTCGAGGTGGTGATGGGCGACGCCCAGGCCGCGTTCCGGGTCGGATCGCTGCGGATGACGTCCCGGCTGATCGAGGGCGAGTTCCCGAACTACCGCCAGCTCCTCCCCGAGCCCGGAGGGAACCGCCTTGCCGCGAGCCGGGTCGAGCTCCTCGAGGCCGTCCGCCGGGTCGGGCTCCTGGCGCGGGAGTCGTCGCCGGTCCGGCTCGAGCTCAACGTGCTGGGCGTCCGGCTCACCTCCCAATCGCCGGACCTGGGAAACGCCGTCGAGGCCGTGGAGGCCTCGTACGAGGGCGAGGAGCTCACGGTGGCGTTCAACCCGACCTACCTCGGCGACGGCCTGGCCGCGGCCACGGCCGAGAAGGTCACGCTCGAGCTCCGGGACGGCCTGAAGCCGGCGCTGGTGCGAGGGGAGGGGCAGGACGCCTTCACCTACCTGGTCATGCCCGTCCGGCTCCCGGCCCCGGTGGGATAGGGCGCCCGGCCCGGGGCGGCGGTGCGGCTGCTCTGGCTGGAGGCTCGCGACTTCCGGAACCATCGGGAGACCCGGGTGGACGTCCCCGCGGGAGTGGTGGCCGCGGTGGGGCCGAACGCCCAGGGGAAGACGAACCTCCTCGAGGCCGCCCACTACCTCATCACGCTGCGATCGCCGAGGGTGTCGTCCGACCAGCCGTTGGTGCGGGCGGGGGCCGACCGAGCGTACCTCCGGGGCGAGGTGGCTACGGCCGCCGGCCGCGTGCTCGTCGAGGTCGAGATCCGGGTCAGCGGCGCGAACCGTGTCCGGGTGAACCGCAGCGCGGTCCGCCGGAAGCGAGACCTCCGGACCCGGGTCCGCTCGGTCATGTTCCTGCCCGAGGACCTGGAGGTGATCCAGGGGGAGCCCGACCACCGGCGCCGGTTCATGGACGAGGCCGCGTTCACGCTGTGGCCCGCGGAGGAGCCGGTGCGCGCGGCCTACGATCGGGCCCTCCGCCAGCGCAACCGCCTGCTCAAGGATCACGAGGGACCTCGACCTCCACCGGACCTCGATGCCTGGGATGCCGAGGTGGCCGGGCACGGGGCCGCGCTGACCTCGGCCCGGGGCCGGGCCGTGGAGCGGGTCGGCCCTCGGGCCGGGGACGAGTTCGAGCGGGTGGCGGGGGACCGGCTGCGGGTGAGGTACGCGCCCTCGGTCGAGACCGCCGAACGTGAGGAGCTCGAGGCCGCGATGCTGCGCCGGCTGGAGGAGCGCCGCGAGGATGAGCTCATCCGCCGGACCACGCTCGTCGGTCCCCATCGAGACGAGCTGGAGCTCGCCGTGGGGGAGCTGACCGCCCGTCGGTTCGCCTCCCACGGGGAGTCCTGGGCCGGGGCCATGTGCCTGCGGTTGGGCGTCTGGGGGGCGGTGGCGGCCGAGGCCGGTGAGCCCCCGATACTGGTCCTCGACGATCCTTTCTCCGGGCTCGACCCGGTTCGACGCCGGCGGCTGGGGGATGGACTGGAGGAACGCGGACAGGTCCTGATCTCGGTCCCCGACGAGGTCCAGGTCCCCACGGGGGCCGCGGTGTGGGAGGTCGAGGGTGGACGGGTCCGGGCCCGCTGAGCCCGCCGAGCGCTCCCCGCGCGAGGAGCGGGTCGACTCGGTCATCCGGGACGTCCTGGGTTCCTCGGGGATGCGGTCGGGGATGGCCCTGGGGCGGCTGGTTCGGTCCTGGGAGGACGTCGTCGGCCCGGGCCTGGCCCGGGAGACGGCCCCCGTGGCGCTGTCCCGGGGGGAGCTCGTGGTCGCTGCGTCGTCGCCCGCGTGGGCGGCCCAGGCCCGATTCCTCGTGGCCGAGATCGGCCGTCTGGCCGACCGGGAGCTGGGCGAGCGCGTCGTCCGATCCGTGCGGGTCGTGGTGCGACCCGGGGCCGGCCGAGGGGGCTCGTAACCGTTGCGGCGCAAGGGTTCCAGCGTGTCACCGGGAGGGGGGAAGCTACGGTGGCGCACCCCGTCCGGTGATAGAATCTGAAGCGTAGCAACACCCGTTCTGGCGGCCCCTAACGAGGAACGCTGGGCTCGCCGTGGGCGGGTCCCACCGGAGGCTCATTGGCGAAGAAGAGGACCGTTCCCCCCAAGCAGAGCAGACAGCGTCCCAAGGCCGGGACGCCGGTCGCCCGCACCGCCGCCGAGACCACCGCCCGCCGCAGGGCCGGTCCTCGCTACGAGGCCGCCGACATCACGGTCCTCGAGGGTCTCGAGGCCGTCCGCCGGCGACCCGGGATGTACATCGGGACGACCGGCAGCCGGGGGCTCCATCACCTGGTCTACGAGGTCGTGGACAACGCCATCGACGAGGCTCTGGCCGGGGCGTGCTCGAAGATCCTGGTCCAGCTCCGAGCCGACGGCGGCGTCACCGTGGCCGACGACGGCCGCGGGATCCCCGTGAAGCCGATCCCCAGGGCCAAGGACCGCCGGCCGGCCGTCGAGGTCGTCCTGACCACCCTTCACGCCGGGGGGAAGTTCGACGGCAAGTCCTACGTCGTCTCCGGGGGCCTCCACGGCGTCGGCGTGTCGGTGGTGAACGCGCTGTCCGAGCGGCTCGACGTGCAGGTGGCCCGCGACGGCGCCGTGTGGACCCAGTCGTACTCGCGCGGCAAGCGGCTCGAGAAGCTGAAGAAG
Source organism: Actinomycetota bacterium (assembly GCA_052039025.1). Taxonomy (GTDB): domain Bacteria; phylum Actinomycetota; class UBA4738; order UBA4738; family CALAEC01; genus CALAEC01. Next base: position 504 of record JBQGDK010000187.1, on the reverse strand, counting down.
GGGAAGGCCACCCGGAAGTCAGGCACGATCGTCACGTTCTGGCCGGACCCCGAGATCTTCGAGGAGACCGACTTCAAGCGGGACATCCTGGCCGAGCGCCTCCGAGAGCTGGCGTTCCTGGCCGGAGGCACCGAGATCGCGCTGGTCGACGAGCGCGGCGGCGGTGACGTGCGCGAGGTGTACAAGGCCAAGGGCGGCCTGGCCGACTTCGTGCAGTTCCTGAACCAGGGCAAGGACACGGTCAACCGGATCGTCCACTTCGAGGGCAAGAAGGAGGACGCCGAGGTCGAGGTGGCCCTCCAGTGGAACACCAGCTTCGCCGAGTCGCTGCACTCGTTCGCCAACACGATCAACACCCACGAAGGCGGGACCCACGAGGAGGGGCTGCGGAAGGCCCTGACGAACGTGATCAACCGCTACGCCCGCAGCCGCAACCTGCTCAAGGAGAAGGACCCGAACCTCGAGGGCGACGACGTCCGCGAGGGGCTCACCGCGATCGTGTCG
>JBQGDK010000186.1:0-9724 GCA_052039025.1 Actinomycetota bacterium | reverse complement strand
AGGTGTCCCCTCCGCGACCGCCTCGGCCACTCCATCGAGGACGGCGGAGGCGACCCCGGAGGCAACACCTCTTGTTGCCGAAGGGGGAGCCGACGCCGCGACCCGCGCGGCGTCGGATCCGGGGACGAGCCCGGGCGTGGCGCCGGCGGGGGCGGCGGAGCACGTCGAGCCCGACCAGGAGACTCACGACCGGGTCCTCCAGGAGGAGTTGGCCAAGGGAACCGATCGGCGGGTCGCCGAGGGACGTGCCAAGGCCGCCGCGATCCGGGCGGCCCGGCAGAAGGGCCAGGGGGGCGGCGGTTGACCCTCCAGGAGTGGTTCTTCACCGCCCTGGCAGTGGTCGGGACGGTCGGAGCCCTACGCCTGGTCACGGCGAAGAACGTGGTGCACGCCGCGCTCTACCTCGTGGTCACGCTGGCGGCCGTCGGGGCCGTCTACCTCCTGCTGGCGGCGGAGTTCGTGGCCTGGGTGCAGGTCCTGATCTACGTTGGCGCGATCGTGGTGCTGCTGCTCTTCGGGTTGATGCTGACCCGGGCCCCGATCGGGCGTGAGGCCCTCGACAACCAGCAGCGAGGGTTCGCCGCGATCGTCGGCCTGGGGGTCCTGGCCGGCCTGGCCGTGCTGATGTGGGAGACGTTCAGGGAGGCGGAGATCGAGCTGGGCCCATCGACCACCGCCGACGTCGGGGGCAGTCTGTTCCGGACGTACATCCTCCCGTTCGAGGTGGTCTCGTTCCTGCTCCTGGCGGCGCTGATCGGGGCCATCGTCCTGGCACGACGGGAGGAAGGATGATCCGCCTGGTGTTTCCGCTCCTGTTCGCCGCGGTCCTGTTCGCCATCGGGGTGTACGGCGTGTTGGCCCGACGGAACGGCGTGCTCGTGCTGATGTCGATCGAGCTGATGCTCAACGCCGTCAACGTGAACCTGGTCGCCTTCAACCAGTTCCTCGCCGACGGGTTCGCCGGCCAGATCTTCACGCTGTTCGTGATCACCGTGGCGGCCGCGGAGGTTGGGATCGGCCTGGCCATCGTGATCCTCATCTACCGGAACCGCGAGACGATCAACGTCGACGAGGTGAACCTGCTCAAGTGGTGACCACGGGTGGGGGCCGTTGCACGGCGCCGTTGCAGGCGCCGCGCGGAGAGCCGCGGACTGGCCGGGACGCTCATGGCTGAGTCGGCGTGGCTGATCCCGCTCGTCCCGCTGGTCTCGTTCTTCCTCATCATCTTCTTCGGCAAGCGGACGCCACTGCGTGGGGCGTCGATCGGGATCCTGGCCGTCGCGGTTTCGTTCGTGATGTCGCTCCTGGTGTTCTTCGAGTTCCTCGGCCACGCCGAGCCGGTGGAGCGGTCGCTGACGTGGTTCCGGCTGGCCTCGTTCGAGATCGGGCTCGGCATGCACGTCGACGGGCTCGCGGCGATGATGTTCGTCGTCGTCACCACGGTCTCGCTCCTCGTCCACATCTACTCCGTCGGCTACATGGCCGAGGAGCCCCGGTTCACCTGGTATTTCGCCGCGCTGTCGCTGTTCACCGGGTCGATGCTGACGCTGGTGATCGCCGCCGACCTGTTCCTTCTGCTGGTGGGGTGGGAGCTGGTGGGGATCTGCTCGTACCTGCTGATCGGCCACTTCTGGGAGGAGAAGGAGAACTCCAGCGCGGCCATCAAGGCGTTCATCACCACGAGGACCGGTGACGTCCCGTTCGTGTTCGGGGTCTTCGTGATGACGATCGCCGCGGGGACGTCGAACATCGAGGGCGTGGGCCGGGCGGTGGAGGGCGGGGCGATCCCGGCCGCCGTCATCACCGCAGGGGCCATCCTGCTCTTCGGTGGGGCCGTGGGGAAGTCGGCCCAGTTCCCGCTGCACGTCTGGCTCCCCGACGCCATGGCCGGGCCCACGCCGGTGTCCGCCCTGATCCACGCGGCCACGATGGTGGTGGCCGGCGTGTACATGGTCGGGAGGCTGTTCACGGTGTTCGAGGCCTCGGAGCAGGCGCTCCTGGTCGTGGCGATCATCGGTTCGATCACGATGCTGATCGCTGCGCTCCTGGCGATGGTCCAGGACGACATCAAGCGGGTGCTGGCGTACTCGACGGTGTCCCAGCTCGGCTACATGATCGCCGCCCTCGGGATCGGCGCGCACACCGCGGCGTTCTTCCACCTGTTCACCCACGCCTTCTTCAAGGCGCTGCTGTTCCTGGCGGCCGGGTCGATCATCCACGCCGTCCACGCGAACAACATGAGCGAGATGGGCGGCCTCCGGAAGCCGCTGCCCACCACGTTCTGGACGTTCCTGATCGGCTCCGCTGCCCTGGCCGGCATCCCGCCGCTGGCGGGGTTCTGGTCGAAGGACGAGATCATCGCGGACGCGTTCCGGAACGGCCACGAGGTCGTGTGGTTCGTGGCCATCCTGACCGCGCTCCTCACGGCCTTCTACATGACGCGCGCGATCTGGCTCACGTTCTTCGGCGAGTACCGGGGCCACGGCCACCCGCACGAGTCGCCTGCGGTCATGACCGGTCCGCTGGTCGCCCTGGCCGGCCTCTCGGTCGTGGCCGGCTTCTTCGGGGCGCCGTTCATCGAGGGCGGCTTCCGCACGCTCGTCGAGCGCGGCGGCGAGGCCCACGTCGCGGGCTTCGACCTCGCCCTCGCCGGACTCTCGGTCGGGGTGGCGCTCCTCGGGATCCTGCTCGGCACGGCGCTGTATCGCACCTACCGGGCGCCCGATCCGCTGACCCGGCTCGGACCCGCGTACACGTTCCTCCAGCACAAGTACTACCTCGACGACATCTACCTGAAGGGGATCGTGCGGCCGATCCAGTACTCGATCTCGCGGTTCGTGAACTGGACGAACCAGCGGATCCTCGACGGGATCGTGAACGGCTTTGCCTGGCTCACTCGGCGGTTCGGCGCGGGGACCGACGCCATCGATCGCACGGTCGTGGACGGGGCCGTGAACCGCCTGGCGATCGGGACCGGGTGGACCGGCGGCCTGCTCCGCTACATCCAGTCCGGCAACGTCCAGCGGTACGCGGTCATCCTGTTCGCGGGGGTGGCCATCCTCGCCGTCATCTACACCAGGATCTGATGGAGGGACGATGAGCTTCGACGACTGGGCGATCACCCTGGCGGTGTTCCTGCCGGCGCTGGGGGCGCTGCTCGTGGCCCTGATGCCGGGCGACCGTGACCGGCTCACTCGCGGGCTGGGGATCCTGTTCACCGCGATCCCGCTGGCGATCGGGATCGCCATGCTGTTCGGCTTCGACGCCGACGCGCCCGGAGCGTTCGGGGCGGCCGAGGCCAGGGGGGCCCTCCAGTACAGCGTCGACCTGCCCTGGATCTCGGTGATCGACGCGCGCTACTTCATCGGGATCGACGGGGTCAGCCTGCCGCTGTTCGAGCTGACCCTGCTCCTCGGGTTCCTGTGCATGATCTACACTTGGCGATACCTGCCGGAGCCCGGGCGGCCGAAGGCGTTCGTGGCCCTGCTCCTGCTGCTGCAGACCGGCATGGCGGGCACGTTCGTCGCCTTCGACCTGGTCCTGTTCTTCGTCTTCTGGGAGCTGGTCCTGGTCCCGATGTACTTCCTCATCGGGCTCTGGGGCGGGCCGAACCGCGAATACGCGGCGATCAAGTTCTTCCTCTACACGCTGTTCGGCTCGGTGTTCATGCTGCTGGGCTTCCTGGCGATGTACTTCCGGGCCGACCCTCACACGTTCGACATGCTGGCCCTTCAGGGCGCCGGCTTCGACCGGACGTTCCAGCTGGTTGTGTTCGCCGGGCTGTTCCTCGGCTTCGCGATCAAGGTGCCGATGTGGCCGTTCCACACCTGGCTCCCCGACGCCCACACCGAGGCCCCCACGGTCGGCTCGGTCATCCTGGCGGGGGTCCTCCTCAAGATGGGCACCTACGGGTTCGTTCGGATCGCGCTTCCGATCCTGCCCGATGCCGCGAGGACGTGGGCGCCGTGGATCGGCGTGCTGGCCGTGATCGCCATCGTCTACGCGGCGCTGGCATGTCTGGCGCAGCGTGACCTGAAGCGGCTGATCGCGTTCTCCAGCGTCGGGCACATGGGGTTCGTGATGCTCGGCATCGCCACGCTGACGGATGTCGGGATCAACGCCGCGATCTACGGGATGGTCGCCCACGGCGTGATCACCGGCATGCTGTTCTTCCTGGCCGGCTCGGTGCACGAGCGGTACCACACGCGCGAGATCGCCGAGATCGGCGGCGGCATGCTCCAGAAGGTGCCGTTCCTGGCATCGATGCTGGCGTTCACCGCGATCGCCTCGCTCGGTCTCCCCGGTCTTGCGGGGTTCTGGGGTGAGGTGATGGCGCTGCTGTCGTCCTACAGCCCGGCCGAGGGGTTGTCCCTGGGGCTGTACCGGACGTACATGGTGTTCGGGGGGATCGGGACGATCCTGACCGCGGGCTACTTCCTGTGGATGCTCCAGCGCGTGAACCTCGGCACGGTGCCGGAGCGGTGGCAGACCAGGGAGCTCGCCGATGTGAACGCCGTCGAGTACGTCTCCTGGGCGCCCCTCCTCGTGGGCATCCTGCTCCTCGGGGTGGCCCCGGTGCTGATCTTCGGGATCACGAACGACGCGGTGGCCGCGCTCACGGGGCTGTTCTAAGTGCCCGACATCGACTACCGTGCGATCCTCCCCGAGCTGATCCTCTCGGGGACGATCCTGGTGGTGCTGCTGGCCGACCTCGGGCTCCGGCCCGAGCGCAAGTGGTTCGGGGGGATCCTCTCGTTCCTCGGCTGCGCCGCCGCCCTGGTGGCCGAGCTCACCCTGATCGGGGAGACCAGTTCGTCCTTCGGCGGCACGTACGTCTCCGACGGGTTCGCCGTCCTGTTCAAGTCCTTCTTCCTGATCGTGGCCCTGGCCGTCTTGCTGCTCTCGCTCCGGTACTTCCGCGACGGGCGCTTCTACCAGGGCGAGTACTACTTCCTGCTCCTCTGCTCCTTCCTCGGCATGCTGACGATCTCCTCGTCGCGGGACCTGCTGATGCTCTTCATCTCGCTCGAGCTCGTCACGGCGCCGGCGTGGCTCCTGGCGGGGTTCCGCAAGCGGGACCCGCGGTCGAACGAGGCCTCCCTGAAGTTCTTCCTGATCGGGATCCTGTCCACGGCGGTGATGCTGTACGGGATGAGCCTGATCTACGGCGTGACCGGATCGTTGACGCTCAGCGAGATCGCCGCCGGGCTGGACGGCGAGGTGCAGGCGGTGGCCATCGCCGCCGTGCTGTTCGTCGTGGCGGGATTCGCCTTCAAGGTGTCCTCGGTCCCGTTCCACTTCTGGGCGCCCGACACCTACGAGGGGTCGCCGGTTCCGGTGGCGGCGTTCCTGTCGGTGGCGTCGAAGGCCGCCGGGTTCGCCGGTCTCCTCCAGCTGATGTTCCTCGGGTTCCGGCCGCTGGCCGAGTTCTGGTCGCCGGTCTTCGCGGTCCTTTCCGTGCTCACGATGACCGTGGGGAACCTGATCGCGCTCCAGCAGCGGCAGGTCGTCCGCTTGCTGGCGTACTCGAGCATCGCCCAGGCCGGCTACATCCTGCTCCCGTTCGCGCTCGTCGGGCTGGGGGCGGACGCCCTGGCGTTCGAGTCGGCGGTCCTGTACATCCTGATCTACGGGGTGATGAACCTCGGGGCGTTCGCCGTGGTCGTGGCCCTGGCCCGCGAGGCCCCGGGCGCGCTCGTCGCCGACTTCGCCGGCCTGTGGCGGAGCCGACGGGCCCCTGCCCTGGCGGTGGCCATGGCGCTGTTCCTCCTTTCGCTGGGCGGCATCCCCCCGCTGGCGGGGTTCTGGGCGAAGTTCCGGATCTTCCAGGCGACGATCTCCGCCGAGCAGGCCTGGCTGGCCGTGATCATGGTGATCAACTCCGTGATCAGCCTGTACTACTACGTGGCCATCGTTCGGGAGATGTTCTTCGTCGACGTACCCGGTGCCCGACCCCTCCGGGTTCCCGCCGGCGTGGCCGGGGTGGCCGCGATCTCAGCCTTCGCGGTGGTCGCCGTGGGCCTGTTCCCGGATCTCTTCGCCGGGTTCCCCTCCGGCGCGACGTTCCCGTAAGTGGACCGGGACACTCCGCCTCGCCGGGGCCTCGTGGTCGCCGTGGCCCTGCTCGCGGTCGGGTTCGTGGTCTCGACCGCCATCGCCCTATGGGAGTTCGTCGAGCTCCGCCGGGCCCAGGCCCGGGTCGAGGAGCTCGAGGGGCGTGGGGAAGGCGGCGGGATCCTCGGCGACCTCGGGGACCTGTTCGAGGACGCTCTCGAGGACGGGCTCGGCTCCCCCGGCGGCGGCGGCGGAGGCCTGGCCTCGTGCCTGCTGCCCGACGAACCGTTCTCCTCGCCGCGGGTGAGCGACCTTCCGGTCGAGGAGCAGATCGCCGCGATCGCCGACGCCGTGGAGGAGCTCCGGGGGCTGGAGTTCCGCCACCGCGTGGAGCCCAGGTTCCTGTCGCCGGAGGAGATCAGCGCACGGGTCCGGGAACTGTTCCTGGAGGAGTACCCGGCCGCGAGCGGCGACGAGGAGGGCCGGATCCTGGAGGCGCTCGGTGCCATCCCGCCGGGCACCGACCTGCGGAGCCTCCGTGCCGACCTCCTCGGCTCCCAGGTGGCCGGGTTCTACGACCCCCAGACCGGCGAGCTCGTGGTCCGTCGGGCCGGCGACGACCTCACGATGAACGACCGCCTCGTGCTGGCCCACGAGCTCGATCACGCTCTGACCGACCAGGCCCTCGACCTGCCTGTCCCCGATGATCTCCGCGCCGGGAGCGAGGACCGGGACCTCGCGGCCACGGCCCTGGTCGAGGGCGATGCCACGCTGCTGATGCAGCGGTACGCTGCCTCGCTGCCGCTGGAGGATCAGCTGGACGCCCTCGACCCGACCGCGATCCTCGACGCGATCCGGGCCGAGTCGGACCTGGCGGAGCTTCCCCCGTACCTCCAGGCCGAGCTGCGTTTCCCGTACGAGGCCGGCCTGGTCTACGTGTGCGAGCTCTACGCCGGGGGCGGGTGGCAGGGCGTCGACGCGGCCTACGCGGACCCGCCCGACGGCACCGTGGAGATCCTCTCCTCGGGCCGTGCGGGGTCCCCGGTCGGCGACCCGCGTCCGGGGACGGACCCGGCCCGGGCGTGGCAGCCGAAGACGCCTCGCCAGCTCGGGGCGGCCAACCTCCTGTGGCTCTTCGAGGCGCCCGGCGGCGACCGGAACGCGGCGCTCCCAGAGGCCGAGTCCGTGGCGGCGGAATGGGCCGGCGGCGCGGTGAACCTGTGGAGCCGGGGGCCGGACTCCGCCGTGGCGCTCCTCCTCCTGGACCGGCCGGGTGGGGGGAGCCTGTGCCGCGCCGTCTCGGATTGGTACCGCGCCGCCATCCCGGACGATGAAGAGCGGCTCGACGACGGACCGGTGCTGGTCACCGAGGGGCCTCGCCAGGACGCGTTCCTCCGTTGCGACGGCGATGAGGTGCGTCTGGGCATCGCCCCGCAGGTGCGGACGGCCACGGTCATCACCCGCTGACGGGGCTCGAAAACCGCGGACAGCGGTACCATCCATGGGAGGAGAGAGAGGAGCCGATGATCGGCATCAACAGAGTGAAGTCCTGGCTACTGATCGCCACGATGGCCGGGCTGTTCGTGGCCGTGGGGGCGCTGGTCGGTGGGACGCGTGGCGTCGTCATCGGCCTCGGCCTGGCCCTGGTGTTCAACTTCTCCATGTACTGGTTTAGCGACCGGATCGCGATCGCCGCCACCCGGTCGAGGCCGGTGAGCGAGGCGGAGGCCCCGGACCTGTACGCGATGGTCCGCGAGCTCGCCGTGGAGGCCCGCGCGCCGATGCCCCGGATCCACGTGAGCGAGATGGCCCAGCCGAACGCGTTCGCCACCGGGCGCAACCCCGAGCACGCCGCGGTGTCGGTGACCCGGGGGATCCTGGAGATCCTCGACCCCCGGGAGCTCCGGGCCGTGCTGGCCCACGAGCTGTCGCACGTGATGAACCGGGACATCCTGGTATCCACGATCGCCTCGGCCATCGCCTCGGCGTTCACCTACCTGGCGTACATGGCCTTCTTCTTCGGCGGGGACGACGACGAGAGCCCCATCGGCATGATCGGCTTCCTGCTGATCTGGCTGGTGGGGCCGCTGGCGGCGGGGCTGATCCAGATGGCGGTGTCCCGGTCGCGGGAGTACCAGGCCGATGAATCCGGCGCGATGCTGTCACACGATCCCGAGGCCCTGGCCACCGCGCTGCTCAAGCTCGAGGCCACCTCGAAGCGGGTCCCCGCGCCGGTGAACCCCGCCCAGGCGCACCTGTTCATCGTCAACCCCCTGCGGGCCGGCGGCGTGGCGACGCTGTTCTCCACCCACCCCCCGACCGAGGACCGAGTGCGGCGCCTGCGGGAGCTCGCCGGGACCGTGCGATAGACGGATGGCCGTCCCGTCTCCGACGGGTGGAGTAGTAGGCTGGACCGGCCGCCCGGCCCACCCATGAGGACCGTCGTCAGGATCGCGGGGATCGTGGCCCTGCTGCTCGGTCAGCAGGTCCTGGCGCCGATGACCTCCTCCGCCCAGATCGATCCCTGCAACCCGATCCCGATCCCCGGCCTGTGCGAGGAACCGGCCCCCTCGCCGAGCCCCAGCCCCGACGAGGACCCAGGCGTCAGCCCCGGCGGCGGCGGTGGTGGCGGCGGCGGCGGTGGTGGCGGCGGGGGCGGTGGTGTCGGCGGGGGCGGCGGCCAGGGCACCGGCCAGGGCACCGGTGGGGGCCCCGCGGCAGGCCAGGTGGGGCAGCCGCCCGCTCAGCCGCCCGTGCCCGCCGGCCCGTTCGCCGTGTCGTCGCCGAGCAACACCCAGGCGCTGGTCGACCTGCTCGGTCAGCTGGAGCGCTTCGTCATCCCACTGGAGGACGCCCTGCTGCGGGTTGTGGGGCCGTTCCCCGTGGCAGGGCTGGCGTACTGGACCGATGACTGGCACGCGTGCCGGGACGGCTGCAGCCGCCTACACCAGGGCCTCGACATCTTCGCCCCAGCGGGCACGCCGCTGGTGGCCATCGCCGACGGATTCGTGAGCCAGAAGGTCGTCGGCGAGCTGTCGGGCACCTCGATCGAGATCACCGACGATCTCGGCGTGCAGTACTTCTACGCGCACCTGTCCGCGTGGGCCGAGCCGATCGCGGTGGGGGATCGGGTCGTGGTCGGTCAGGTGCTCGGGTACGTGGGGAACACCGGGAACGCCGTCAGCACCTCGCCGCACCTGCACCTCGAGGTGCAGCCGGGGGGCATCCCGGCGCCGCCGAAGCCGTACGTCGATCGATGGCTCGAGGTCGCCATGGCCAAGGCCCAGTCCCTCGTGGCCCGGTACACCGGGGAACCGCTGCCGGAGACGTCGGACTTCCGGGTCACCCGCCTCTTCGACCTCGCGGGCGGCGAGGACGCCCTGGAGGTGGGCGCGCAGCGGGTCCTGGCCCTGGCCGGCATCCAGCCGAGCGTCACCTCGCTGGCGATGGCCCGGCGCCTTCTCGGCCAGATGGCGTGGGAGATCGACTGGTCGGGGCAGGCCGACGCCGAGCTCGCCGCGCTGGCGGAGCGGTACACGAGCCTCCTGGGGGCCCAGGACCTGTCGCTGGCCTCGCCGTGGGCGCCGCTGGGCGTCTCACGGCTGCCCACGGACCTCGACGTCGGGGGCCTCCTTCAGGGCGGATTCGACGGGTTGCCGATGCCCGGCGT
>JBQGDK010000185.1:0-5480 GCA_052039025.1 Actinomycetota bacterium | reverse complement strand
GCTGATCCTGGCCCGGGGCATCCAGGGGGTCGGCGGCGGCGGGCTGATCGCGATGAGCATGACGATCATCGGCGACGTGGTGGCCCCCCGAGAGCGCGGCCGATACCAGGGGTACATCGGCGCGGTCTTCGCCCTGGCCAGTGTGGCCGGACCGCTCATCGGTGGGTTCTTCGTGGACCACCTGTCATGGCGGTGGATCTTCTACATCAACCTGCCGCTCGGCCTGGTCGCCCTGGCGGTGACCTCGAGCGTGCTCCGGCTGCCGTTCCGCCGGCGCCCCCATCGGATCGACCTCGCCGGGGCCGGGCTCCTCGTCGCGGCGGTGACGTTTCTCCTGCTGGCGGCGGTGCAGGCGGGGGAGGGCCAGGGCATCGGCTCCCCGGCGACCGGTGGGCTGGCGGCGGCGGGCCTGGTCCTGGGCGTCTTGTTCCTGCTCCAGGAGCGCCGGGCCGCGGAGCCGATCCTCCCGCTGGGTCTGTTCCGGGACCGGATCGTGTGGGTGAGCTCCTCGATGCTGTTCCTGGTGGGGGCCACGATGTTCGGCTCGATCGTCTTCCTGCCGCTGTTCCTGCAGGCGGTCCTGGGCCTCACCGCGACGAGCTCCGGCCTTCTCCTGCTGCCGCTGATGCTGGGGATCGTGACCACCTCGGTTCTGTCGGGGCGGATCATCAGCCGAACCGGACGGTACCGCTGGTGGCCGGTCGTCGGCACCGCCACGATGACGGTGGGCGTCGGCCTCCTCTCGCGGATGGACCGGGCGACGTCGGGGACCGAGGCGTCGCTGGCGATGGTCGTCGTTGGCCTGGGGATCGGCATGGTGATGCAGGTCCTGGTCCTGGCCGTGCAGAACACCGTGCCGCACCGCCAGCTGGGGGTGGCCACCTCGGCCACGAACTTCTTCCGCTCGATCGGGGGGACGTTCGGGACCGCGGCCTTCGGAGCGATCTTCGGCTCGACGCTGGCGGGCGCCCTGTCCTCGTCGCTGCCGACCGGCAGCGGCATCGATCCGGGCTCGGTCGCTCGGGCCCCGGATGCCATCCTCCGTCTCCCACCGGCCCTGCGAGAGTCGCTGATCGGCGGGATCGCGCAGGCGGTCCATGTCGTGTTCGTCGTGGCCATCCCCGTGGCCGCCGCGGCGTTCCTGATGTCGCTGTGGCTGCGGGAGATCCCGCTCCGGGACAAGGCACACATCGGCGCCGAGTCGTTGACGGAGGCGGAGGTCCGGCCCGCCGAGCGGGCCGGCTGAGGGGTCCGGCCAGCCGCCCGCGGCGACCGGCCGGCCGACCCGGGCGGGACCGGGGGCGGATAGGGTATGGCCGGCATGGGTGAGGCGAGGCCGTTCGGACGCTACCTGGAGGACTTCGAGGTCGGGGACGTGTACCGCCACCGACCGGGCAAGACGATCACCGAGTACGACGACCACCTGTTCTGCGCGATCACCTGGAACCACCATCCGCTCCACACGAACGCCCACTACGCGGAGACCCAGACCGAGTTCGGGCGGAACGTGGTCGTGGGCAACCTCGTCTACTCGCTGGCACTGGGGATGAGCGTGCCCGACGTCTCGGGCAGGGCCATCGCGAACCTCGAGGTCGAGTCGCTCAGGCACGCGGCCCCGATGTTCCACGGCGACACGCTGTACGCCGAGACCACCGTGCTCGAGGTCCGGGAGTCCACCTCGAAGCCCGACCGTGGGGTGGTCACCGTGGAGACCCGCGGGTTCAACCAGGACGGCGTCGAGGTCGTCTCGTTCCGGCGGAAGGTCATGATCCCGAAGCGGGACGCCGTGCCCGAACAGCCGGGGCGCCCGGGGACCTAGTCGGCCAGCCGGAACCGGGCCTCGGCGACGGTACGGTCGCCGTCCCGGCCGATCTCGAGCCTGCCGTGACCGAGCTCGCAGAGCCGGGACGCCACGAACAGGCCGAGGCCCATGCCCCCGTGGCGGCGCAGGGTGCTCATGTCGCCCTGGACGAACGGCTCGAACATGCTCGGCTCGGGAGCGACGTCTCCGGCGTCGGTGACGCGCACCACCCCCAGGCCCCCCTCCCGGCGAACCGAGAGCCCGATCGGCCGGCGCCCGTGCCTCATCGCGTTGACCACGAGCTCGAGGATCACCCGCGAGAGGTGGCTCGAGCGCACGCCCTTCCACGGACCGGGGTCGACCTCGACCTCGTCGGGACGCTCGGCGATCGCGTGGAGCGCGACCTCGGCCGCATCCGGTGGGCCGGCGACCTCCTCGTCCCCGGGCGGGGCCTGCCCGATCAGCTCGAGGCCCTCGGTCAGGCGCTCGAGGTCGGCCGTCCGCTTCAGGCCCGCCGCCACGAGGTCCCTGGCGTCGGCGTCGAGCTCCAGCGCCCGGACGTACTGGAGCGCCCCGGCGATCACGGTCAGCGGCGTCCGGAGCTCGTGGGAGAGGACGCCGATGAACTCTTCGCGGGTCCGGGCCAGGCGCTCGGCGTCCTCCCGCCGGCGGCGCTCCTGCCCGAGCAGCGTCCGGAGCTCCTCGAGCACGTGGGGGAGCACCCGGCGGTCGATCAGGGCCTCGCCGGAGCTGGCCCGCCGGACCGCGGTCACAAGGTCGTCCACGGACGCCCCCTTCACCAGGTACCCGGCCGCGCCCGCAGTCAGCATGTCCCGCACCGAGGCCTCGTCGTCGTGGGCGGTGAGGGCGATCACCTGGACGGCGGGGAAGCGGCGGGTGATCTCCTCGGTGGCGCCGATCCCGTCGCCGCCGGGCATCCGGACGTCCATCAACACGACGTCGGGGTGCCGTTCCGCGGTCCGGAGCACGGCCTCCACCCCGGAGTCGGCCTCGCCGACCACCTCGATGCCCTCGTCGAGTGCCAGGGCCCGCCGGAGGATCTCCCGGCTCTCGGCCGCGTCGTCCACCACCAGGACGCGCACGGGCTCGGTCATCGTTCCTAGCCTACCGCTGGGATGATGGCTCCCATGGGAGATGCGCGTGCGCTCGCCGCGCTGGCGGAGGAGGTGAGCCGGTGCCGCCGGTGTCCGCGCCTCGTCGAATGGCGGGAGGGGGCCGCGGCCGACCCGCCCCGCCGGTTCGCGGGGGAGCGGTACTGGGCCCGCCCCGTGCCCGGGTTCGGCGACCCCGAGGCACGGATCCTCGTTGTCGGACTGGCGCCGGCGGCTCACGGCGGGAACCGGACGGGGCGCATCTTCACCGGCGATCGCTCGGGCGACTGGCTCTACGCTTCGATGCACCGCGTGGGGCTGGCGAGCCAGCCGACGTCCGTGCACCGAGACGACGGGCTGCGACTGGCGGGTGCCTACGTGGCCGCGGCCGTCAAGTGCGCGCCGCCGGCGAACCGGCCGACGCCGACGGAGCGGGACACCTGTCTGCCGTACCTCGTTCGGGAGCTGGCGCTGCTGGATCGGCTCCGGGTCGTGGTGGCGCTCGGGTCGTTCGCGTGGGACGCGACCATCCGGGCCCTGACGGCCGCCGGTCCTCCGCCGAGGCCGAAGCCGAGGTTCGGGCACGGGGCCGAGGCCACGGTCGGTCCCTACGCGCTCCTCGGCTCGTACCACCCCAGCCAGCAGAACACGTTCACCGGCGTCCTCACCGAGGCCATGCTCGACGAGGTGTTCCGGAGGGCGGTGCACCTGGCCGGAGGGGGCTAACCGGGGCCGGGCGTATCCTGGAGGGACCGTGCGAGGACACTTCTTCCACTTCGAGCCCGATGCCGACCTGCGCCCCGTGAGCCGGGCGTCCCTCGGGCGCGTCGTGGGCATCTTCCGTCCCTACCGACGGCGGGTCCTGGGTGTTGCCATCCTGATCCTCGTCACCGCGGGCCTCGGGGTCATCAACCCGCTGCTGATCAAGGTGGCCTTCGACAACGCCCTGTTCGTCCCGGGGGGGCCGAACATGGAGCTCCTGTACGTGGTCGTCGCCCTGATGGTGGCCGTGCCCGTGGTCTCGGGCCTGCTGGGGATCTGGCAGACGTACCTGTCGAACATCGTGGGCCAGCGCGTGATGCAGGACCTCCGGAACTCGCTGTACGCCCACCTCCAGCGGATGCAGCTGCGGTTCTTCACCTCGACCCGCACCGGGGAGATCCAGTCGCGACTGTCGAACGATGTGGGAGGCGTCCAGTCGGTCGTCACCGACACCGCCTCGGGCGTCCTGTCGAACGTGGTCGTGGTGATCAGCACGGTCGTGGCCATGCTGCTCCTCTCGTGGCAGCTGACGCTCCTTTCGCTGGGGACGCTTCCGTTCTTCTTCTGGCTCACCCAACGCGTCGGGAAGGCCCGACGAGAGGTCGCGGCCGTGACGCAGAGGAGCATGGCGGACCTGTCGGCGATCACCGAGGAAACCCTCTCGGTCTCGGGGATCCTTCTCTCGAAGGCCTTCGGCCGGCAGCGCCACGAGACCGAGCGGTTCCGTCGGGAGAACGAGCGGTTGGCCGGTCTCCAGATCCGCCAGCAGATGATCGGACGGTCGTTCTTCGCCACGATCCAGATCTTCTTCTCGATCACGCCGGCGCTCGTCTACCTCGTGGCCGGTTTCGTGCTCCAGGGCGGTGGGGGAGGGCTCACCGCCGGGGACATCGTGGCCTTCACCACGCTCCAGAGCCGGCTGTTCTTCCCGATCGGCCAGATGCTCCAGGTCAGCGTCGAGGTCCAGAGCGCCATGGCGCTGTTCGAGCGGATCTTCGAGTACCTCGACATGCCTCACGAGATCTCGGACCGCCCCGGGGCCCGGCCGCTCGAGCCGGCCGCGGTGCGCGGTCGGGTCCGGCTCCGCGACGTGCGGTTCCGGTACGAGCACCCGCCGGGCGACGGGAGTCCGCCGGTCAGCCCGCCTGAGGATGCGGACGGCGAACGACAGCGGCGGCTGTGGACACTCGAGGGAGTCGACCTCGAGGTCTCGCCCGGCCAGCTGGCGGCCCTGGTCGGGCCGAGCGGCGCCGGCAAGACCACGGTCACCTACCTGATCCCCCGGTTCTACGACGTCCAGGACGGCTCGGTGGAGATCGACGGGATCGATGTCCGCGACATCACGCTCGAGTCCCTCGGCGGGATCATCGGGATGGTCACGCAGGAGACGTACCTGTTCCACTCGAGCGTCCGCGAGAACCTCCTCTACGGGAACCCCGAGGCCACCGACGAGCAGCTCGAGGCGGCCGCCCGGGCCGCGTTCATCCACGACCGGATCGCGGAGCTGCCGGGCGCCTACGACACCGTGGTCGGCGAGCGCGGCTACAAGATGTCGGGCGGGGAGAAGCAGCGGCTCGCGATCGCCCGGGTGATCCTGAAGGATCCCCGGATCCTGATCCTGGACGAGGCCACCTCGTCGCTCGACACGACGTCCGAGCGGCTCGTCCAGGAGGCCCTCCGGCCCCTGATGGAGGGGCGAACGACCATCGCCATCGCCCACCGCCTGTCCACGATCCTGGCCGCCGACGTGATCTTCGTGATGGACCGGGGACGCATCGTGGAACGCGGGACGCACGCGGAGCTCC
>JBQGDK010000184.1:0-10100 GCA_052039025.1 Actinomycetota bacterium | reverse complement strand
CAGGCCTGTCTCCTCGTGGACGATCGCTTCGGGCACGCCGCCGGAGTTCCCACCGACGGCCGGGCGCCCCACCGCAGCGGCCTCCAGGAAGACGATGCCGAAGGCCTCCACCTCGAGGCCGAACCATCGGGTCCGGTTGGGCATGGCAAAGACGTCGCCCGCCCGCAGGTACAACGGGAGTTCGTGGGGTGCGACCTCCCCGGCGAAGGAGACCCGCTGTTCGACTCGGCAGCGTCGAGCGATCGACCCCAGGCGGCGGCGGTCGGAGCCCGAGCCGACGACCAGGAGTCGGACGCCCGGGATGTCGGCGGCGATCAGGGGAAGGGCTCTGATCAGCTGGTCCTGGCCCTTCCGAGGAACCAGGCGACCCACGCACCCCACCACCGGGGCGTCGTCCAGGCCGTGGCGCTCCCGAACCGGTGCATCCGGGATGGCCGGATGGAGCACGCTCGGATCGATCCCGGGACGGAGCAGCTCGACCCTCGCCTCCGGCCCCAAGAGCCGTCGGAGGTGGGTCACCGCCCAGCGAGAAACCCCCATGGTCATCGCGGCGGCCTCCATGGCGGAACGCAGGGGACCCCGTCCGAGCGGCGTTCGACCGGCCAGGAACTCGAGGCCGTGGGTGAACGTGGCGTATGGAACGCCGGTCCGGCCCTCGATCGATCGTCCCATGATCGCCAGCGGCGCGGCGGCGCCGAACAGCACGAGGTCGGGGCGAAGGCCGATGGTCAAGCGCTCCACCGCCCGCCGCGCGGCGGGGGTGGGCAGCAGCGTGCGGCCGGGCCACCGGATCACCTGGTGCGGATATCGTTCGTCGAACCCGCCGGCTCCAGGCCAATCCGACGCCAGGACCGTGATCTCGGTCCCGGGGAGATGCCGCAGCAGCTCGGACACGTACGTGTTGACCCCTCCGACCCGGGGCGGGAAGTCGTTCGTGATGCACAGGATGCGCATGTCCTGATGGTTGGGCCGCAAGGAGCCGACGGGTAGACGGCGAAGCGCTCAACTCGCCCTCGCGTCGTCCTCAACTTCGTCTGGGGAGATCCCCCATCGATCCCTGGGTACCTCCGCCCACGCGAAATGAGGGGTCGAACCGGGGCTGAGTGAGGCGGACCTCTCTGGGCAGCGCCTCCTCCGCACACCAGCATCGAACATGTATGGACGCGAGGCGGAGACGATGGGTCAGGAGGCCGGTGCAGGTGGGCTCGGCGGTGCTGGCCGTTCTGGGCGCATGCGGATCGGACCAGATCCATCGCCACCTGCTGGAACCGTATGCCTGGCCGATCCGGTACGAGGTCCGGGTCCTGGCCGTCGGCCCCGATCGAGTGGTTCTGGAGCGGACTGCCGACTCGGAGAAGCCCGGCGTGTGGGGGCTGCGGTCGCCGGGCGGCTACGCTCGGCTGGGGGCCGTCGTCGAGGTCAACGAGAATTCCGTGGTCCGCGAGCTCGAGCGCCTCGAGGGGCGGCTCCACGACGGGCAAGCCGCCGACGTGGATCCGCGGGCCTACGTCGGGGACCCATGGCTGGCCCACCGGATCCCGTTCCGAACGGTCGACGTCGCCTCGCCGAGTGGGCCCCTTCCCTCGTGGTTGATCGAGGGCGACCGACGCACCTGGGCGATCCTCGTCCATGGCCTGGGAGCGTCCCAGGAGGAGGCGCTGCGACTGATCCCGGCGTTCCACCGCGGCGGTTACCCCAGCCTGGTCATCCGGTACCGCAACGACCCCGGTGCCCCGGCGAGTGCGGACGGCCTCCATCACCTCGGGGAGACCGAGTGGCGCGATCTGGCATCGGCCGCGACGTTCGCCCTGGAGCGAGGCGCCGAGGACCTGGTCCTCGTCGGCTACAGCATGGGTGGGAACATGGTCGCCCAGTTCCTCCGTCGGTCCCCGCTGTCCGACCGGGTCGTCGGAGCGATCCTTGACGCACCCGCCCTGGACTGGGGTGCCTGCGTCGACCACGCCGGTCGAAGCCTGGGCCTTCCCTCACCGCTCCTGGCCTGGTCGAGGCTCAGCTTCACGCTCCGGTACGGGATCGACTGGGCCGACCTGACCGAGCTCCCCGGCGTGCCGGTCTGGCGCACCCCCATCCTCCTGTTCCACGGAGCCGAGGACCGACTGGTCCCCGTCGAGGGAAGTGATGCCCTGGCCGAGGCCCGGCCGGACCTGGTGACGTATCGGCGCGTGCCCCGGGCCGGGCACGTCGAGTCCTGGAACGTGGACCCCCGGTCGTACGAGTCCGCCGTGGTGGCCTTCCTCGACGAGGTGGCGTCGTGAGGCGGCCAGACGTCGGAGCGCTGGTCGCCGCGACTCCCGCCGGGCGGGACCGGTACGTGGACTTCCTTCGCGCAGTCAGCATCGTCGTGGTCGTCGCGGGGCACTGGGTGAACGCCGTCGTCTCGCGGGAGGACGGCATCATCGACAGCCAAAGCGCCATCGGACAGATGCCCTCGCTGTGGATCGCCTCCTGGTTCCTCCAGGTGATGCCGATCTTCTTCTTCGTCGGGGGTTTCTCGAACCTGGTCACCTACCGATCCTTCAGGCGACGGGGCCAGTCGACCTGGGGTTTCGTCCGAAGCCGACTGACCCGGCTCCTCCGGCCCACCCTAGTCTTCGTGGCCGTGTGGGCCATCGTCCAGGTCGCGCTGCACCTGCTGGACGTGGGGACGGCCACCGGCCCGTTCCTGCGCGGGGTTCGCTTGGTGGGTGCCGTGATCCCGTTCGGGCCGCTGTGGTTCCTGGTCGTGTACGCCGGAATGCTGGTGCTCACCCCGGTGATGATCCGGCTGCACGAGCGGTTCGGGCCGGGGGTGCCGGTGGTGATGGTGGCCGGAGCAGTGGTCGCCGACGCGGTGGGGTTCATCTCCCCGCTCGAGGAGGCCCGTTGGGCGAACGTGGGCCTCGTGTGGCTGCTTCCTCACCAGCTCGGGTTCTTCTACGCCGATGGTCGGATCACCGGGCTGACTCGCCGAACGCTCTGGGCCGTGACCGTGGGCGGGTTGGCGGCGCTGGTGCTGCTGACGAACCCGGTCTTCGGACAGGCCGGTCGGGAATGGTTCCCGGGCATCGGCCATTACCCCAGATCGCTCCTGGGCACCAGCGACGAGCGGATCACGAACACCCACCCCCCCACGATCTGCATGGTGGCCATGGCGCTCTGGTCGATCGGGTTGGCCTTGCTGGTCAGGGATGGCGTGGCGCGCTGGCTCAGGCGGGATCGGCCATGGACGGCGGTGGTCCTGACGAACAGCGCGATCATGACGCTGTTCCTGTGGCACATGACCGCCTTCCTCGCCGCGGTGGTGGTGCTGTGGCCGCTGGGCCTCGGGGGCCAGGGTCAGGTCACGGCAGGATGGTGGCTCGAGCGCCCACTGTGGGTGCTCGTGCCGGGACTGGTCCTGGCCGGACTGGTGGCCGTGTTCGGCCGATTCGAACGTCCGCTCCGTGCTGACCGGGGAGCACGAGCCCTTGCCGCTGCGCGGGATGCGCGTACACTGCCCCCGAGCAGAACAAGGGGAGTGCCATGAGGGAGCGCGCGACCCGCGCCGAGGCGAGACCCTCCCGAGGCCACCCGGTGGAGACCACCCAGCATGGGTCGAACGCACCCGTCGAACTCGTCCCGCTCCGGGCCCGGCGCACGCTATGGGTCGGCACGCTGGCCTTCCGGTGGCTGGCCTTCGGCTGGATGGTCCTGTCGAACGTGCTGCTCTCCGATTCCCTGGTCCGTCCGGTTGCTGCGTGGACAGCGCTGGGCCTGACCGCCGTATGGAACCTGTGGTTCACGCTGCGCGCCGACCGGCGGCTCACGGCGGCGCTGTGGGTCGACCTGGCCGTCTCGTTCACCCTGGTGGCCATGTCCGGTCTGATGGTGCCTCCCGGCGACGCGCTGGTCGAGTCCGACCGAACCTTCTTCGCCACGATCTACCCGGCCGGCACGCTGATCGCCTGGGGGGCGGTGCACGGATGGAAGGGGGGTGTCTTCTCTGCGCTCGTCCTGGGCGTGGCCCTGGGCCTAAGCCGGATGCTGAACGGGTACCCGCTCACCGAGCTGTCCCCCAGGGAGCTGGTCGGACTGGGGAACGGCATCGTGTACTTCCTGGTGGCCGGGGCCGCTCCGGGGGTGATGAGCACCGCCCTGGACCGCGCGGCGGAGCAACTCCAGAGCGCCATCGACGACGCGATCCGGGCCAGGGAGCGAGCGGCCCGGCTGGGCGAGCGCGAGGCCCTGGCCCGGAGCATCCACGACTCGGTTCTGAACGCCTTGGGCCTCTTGAAGAAGCGCGGAAGGGATCTGGCCAGGGACGGGACGGTCCCGGCGTCGGAGGTCCTCGGCCTGGTGGAGATGGCCGACGACCAGGAGAAGGCTCTCCGCGCCCTGATCTTCCAGCAGCCGTTCGAGCCGCCGGAGGGCGCGGCCTCCCTCCAGGAGACGCTGAGGGAGGTGGTTTCGGCGGTTCGCGGCCTCCCGGTTGAGATCAGCGCCCGCCCGGACCCGATCTGGCTCCCGGCCGCCGACGCCGAGGAGCTCGCTGCCGCGGTCCGGCAAGCACTGGAGAACGTGGTCCAACATGCGCAGGCCAGGCGCGCGGTCATCTTTGCCGAGTTGGAAGATGCGTGGGTCACCGTGTTCGTCCGGGATGACGGCGTCGGCTTCGTCTACGACGAAGGCGACCTGGAGGCCGCCGGCAAGGCCGGGCTGCTCAGGAGCATGAAGGGCCGGGTCGAGGGGCTGGGGGGACGGATGCGGGTCATGAGCGCGCCCGGCCTGGGGACCGAGGTCGAGTTCCGCCTCCCGCTGATCCCCTCGGCGCCGGCCCGTCCGGAGCGGTTCCGGGACCGGTGGCACGACCGCGTGGCGGAGCGGCTCCGACGCGGGCCGCGTGGAGGGGGCCCGAATGGCTGAGCAGGTCGAAGCGAGTGGCGGGGGGCGGTCCGGGGTCGGCGCGGACGAGCCGGTCCGGGTGCTGATCGTCGACGACCACCCCGTGTGGCGGGACGGCCTGCGTACCGACCTGGAGCGCGATCGAGCCGGCGAGGTCGTCGGCGAGGCCGGCGACGGAGGCGAGGCCATCGACATGGCCCGGGAGCTGATGCCCGACGTCGTGGTGATGGACCTCCAGCTCCCCACTGTGAGCGGCATCGACGCCACCAGTCGGATCGTCGAGGAGTCGCCGCACATCCGGGTGCTGGTGCTGTCCGCGGGGGGCGAGGAGGCCCAGGTGCTGGAGGCGGTCAAGGCGGGCGCCCGCGGCTACCTGCTGAAGACCGAGGCCACCGCCGCGGAGGTGGTCGACGCGGTGCGCCGCGTGAACTCCGGCGAGCCGGTGTTCACCCCGACCCTGGCCGGCCTGGTCCTGGACGAGTTCCGCCGGATCGCCCAGCACGAGACCACGGAGCCCGGCCTCACCGCTCGCGAGACCGAGGTCCTCCGGCTGGTGGCCAGGGGGTACCGGTACCGGGAGATCGCCGCGCAGCTGTTTATCGCCACCAAGACCGTCCAGAACCACGTCCAGAACATCCTCAGCAAGCTCCAGCTCAACACACGGTACGAGCTGATGGCGTACGCGATCCGCCGTGGGATGGACCGAGGGTCCGACTGAGCCGTGGCCGGGTCGTTCGCCAATGATCGGATCGAGCTGAGATGAGCGCGCGGTCGCCGGCCACCCGGGCCGAGCAAATCAGTCAGGCGAGCCTCCGTTCATGGGCTCTCATGGGGCCATGGCCTGCGGTGCTGGTCGCCCTCACCCTGACCCTTGTCCTCGAGGCAGCCCGGGTGATGTTTCCGATCCTGTTTGACTTCGCCGAAGAGACGGGACGGTTCGTTCTCGGCGGAGGGCTGGTGGCGCTCGTGTTCCTGGCCCCGCTGTTGACGCCGCTCCTGCTGCGGTTGCTTGGTCTCCGGAGGGCCTTCGTGGCGGGGATCGCTCTTCTCGCCGCCCTCCGGCTCCTCGTTCAGGTCGTCCACCCCATCCCCTTCGGACTGGCCGCTGCCACCACCCTGGTGGGGCTCGTGGTCGTGACCATCGAGGTGGTGGCCCTCATGTGCTCGGGGGACGCCGGCAGGAGGTCGCTCGTGGCGGGCCTGCTTCTCGGCCTCGCCGTCGACCTGACTCTCCGCGGGGCCTTCCTCGGGTGGGATCACGCCTGGCAGTCAGGGAATGTTCCCCTGCTGGTCACGGCGGTGCTGGGTGGGGCCGCGACCCTGGTGGCCGTTGTGGTCTTCCCCCTGCTCCCCGGTGATGGCCTGGCGTCTGCTCGTCTGGTCGCGGTGTTCGCGATCGGTCCGTTCCTCCTGCTCCACGTGCTGTTCCTCCAGAACCTTGGCTTCGTCGCATCGGCGAGTGGAGTGTCGATGGCGGGTGCGACGGCGCTGGTCCTGATCGGTGATGCCCTGGGCCTTCTGGCCGCCGGGTCGCTCCGGATGCGGCGTGCCCCCGGACTCGTCGGACTCGCCAGTGCGGCTGCGTTCGTCGCGGCGACGGTCCTCCTCAGACGAACAAGTGGCGTTGCGGCGGCGATCCTGCTCCTGATCGGCCACGCGCTGGCCGCCGGTTTACTCGCCCGGGCCCATGCTCGGTCGCCCGAGGGCCCGGTCCGGCCGGCGTGGCCGGTGGCCGCGGCTTTCGGTGCAGGGACCCTGGTCCTGGCCGTGCTGCTGGTTGCCTACCAGATCCACTATGCGGTTCCGCTTCCCGTGCCCAACATGGTGGCTCCAGGGCTGGCCGCGGTGCTTCTCGGGCTGGCGGGATGGGAGGGTGCCGGTGGCGGCTCGCACGAGAGAGAGACGTCGGGTCTGGCAGTGGTCCCGGTGATCCTGCTGCTCGTTCCCGGGGCCGTTCACCTCACGGCTCCGGCGGTCTCTGGGGCACCGAGCGCCCCGGTTTTCAGGCTTGTCGACTTCAATGTTCGGCTGGCCGTAAACGTCCACGGGCAGGTCGATCCGGAGGGCACCGCTCGAGCGATCGAGGGAGAGCAGCCGGACGTCGTCGTACTCCAGGAGGTCGGCCGGGGATGGCCCGTTAACGGGACACTCGACGTCGCGGAGTGGCTCTCCCGCCGGCTTGGGATGCCCTACGTGTTCGCTCCCGCGGCCGACGGCCAGTTCGGGAACGCGGTGTTCAGCCGGTTCCCCATCCTGGAGACCGACAGCGGGTTCCTCCCGTTCGGGGCCGGCCCCCAGCGCCGCGGGTACATCGCCGCCCGCTTGGACGTGGGGCGTGGGCAGACCGTCAGGGTGGTGAGCGTGCATCTCCAGAACGCCGAGGGCACCACCACGCGGAGGGATCAGATCCGGGCCCTCCTGGCGGCCGTGGGAGAGGGTCCCAGGACGATCATCGCCGGCGACCTGAACGCTCAGCCGGGGGACGCGGACCTCGAAGCGTTCAGTCGGGCCGGGTTCGTCAGCGTGCAGGACGAGGCCGGGCTGGGCCACGTCTCGACGGCGTCTCAACCGAAGGTGCACCCCGTCGACCGAGTCAACTGGGTCTTCGCCACACCGGATCTGGTGTTCTCGGACGTGACGGTGGTTCCTGGCGAAGCGTCTGATCATCTCCCGATAGCAGCGACCGTGAAGGCGTGACGTGCGCCGCGGCGGGTGGGCTGTTTCAGATCCTGACGTCGATCGCCAGCTGGCTCTCCTCGGTCCGGTTCGGCGTGGACTGGGGCGCGTCGGACCGGATCGACGAGCGCCCGGCTCCAGATGCCGATCCTCCTGATCCACGGGACCGTCGACGACCTCACCCCGATCGAAGTGAGTGACCGCCTGGCAGAGGTATCCGAAAGCGTCACGTACCTTCGAGCGCCCGGCGCCGGGCACGTCCGGTCGTGGAACGTCGATCCCGCCGGGTACGAAGCCGCTGTTCAGGCCTTCCCGGAGTGGGTAGCGGGCTGAGTGCCCGCGTTGTCCCGAACGTACACAGGGGACGCCTCCGGTGCTCCACCCCAGAGCGCGGCCGGCCCGGGGCAGCGGTAAGGTACGGACAACGGGGACGCGAGGAGGAGGCAGCATGGCCACGACGATGACGCGCAAGCAGATGTTCATCGGCGGGGAGTGGACCGACGGGGCCGCCGACGACGGCCTCCCGGTGGTGAACCCCTCGACCGGCGACACGATCACCGAGATCCCGCGGGGCACCGACGAGGACGTCGACCGGGCCGTGCGGACCGCCCAGAAAGCGTTCGAGGAGACCTGGTTCGACAGCACCCCCGGCGAGCGCAGCGCGATGATGCTGAAGCTGGCCGACGTCATCGAGGAGAACGCCGAGGAGCTCGGCCGGCTGGAGTCCGAGAACGTCGGGAAGCCGTCCTCGTGGGTCGTCTCGGACGAGATCCTGGTGATCGCCGAGCAGATCCGGTTCTTCGCCGGCGCGGCGCGAGTGATCGGCGGCCTGTCCACGGGCGAGTACTACAAGGAGGACAGCACCCTCTTCACGTCCTGGCTCCGCCGCGAGCCGATCGGCGTGGTCGGCTTGATCGCACCGTGGAACTACCCCCTGTACATGGCGATGTGGAAGTTCGCCCCGGCGCTGGCCGCGGGGAACACCGTCGTGATCAAGCCGTCCGAATGGACGCCGCTCACGCTCCTGCGGATGACCGAGCTGGCCGCCGACGTCTTCCCGCCCGGGGTCTTCAACGTGGTGCTCGGCGATGGGGTTCCGACGGGCCAGGCGATCGTCCGTCACCCGGGCGTCGGCATGGTGTCGCTGACCGGCGAGGTGACCACGGGCAAGGAGGTGGCCCGCGAGGCCGCGTCCACGCTGAAGCGTGTGCACCTCGAGCTCGGCGGCAAGGCGCCTGTGGTGATCTTCGACGACGCGAACCTGGAATCCTCGGTCGAGTGGATCAAGGCGGCCGGGTTCTTCAACTCGGGGCAGGACTGCACCGCCGCCACCCGGGTGCTGGCCGGCGGCGGGATCTACGACAACCTCCTGTCCGAGCTCGTGCCGGCGGTTGAGTCGCTCAAGGTCGGCGACCCGTCCAAGGAGGACACCGAGATGGGCCCGGTGGTCTCGGCCGAACAGCTCGAGCGGGTCACCGGGTTCGTGGACCGGGCGCGCGAGGCCGGGGCGAAGGTGCTCACCGGCGGCGAGCGGATCGACGGCCCCGGGTTCTTCTACAGGCCGAGCGTGATCACCGACATCGATCAGACCGCCGAGATCATCCAGCGCGAGGTGTTCGGGCCGGTGGTGACGGTCCAGCGGTTCGAGGAGGACGACCAGGCCATCGCCTGGGCCAACGACGTCGACTACGGGCTGTCCGCATCGGTGTGGACCCGGGACATCGGTCGGGCCCTCAACGCGTCGCGGAAGCTCCGGTTCGGCACGGTGTGGATCAACACGCACATCCCGCTCACGCCCGAGATGCCCCACGGCGGCTTCAAGCAGTCGGGGTACGGAAAGGACATGAGCATCTACGGGATCGAGCACTACACCGAGCTGAAGCACGTGATGGCTCCCATCGACTGACATGGCCGAGGTCACGTCGTACGTCGTCGCGGGCGAGCGCCGGACCGGCGATGCGCACTTCGAGGTGACGAGCCCGTTCGACGGGTCCGTGGTGGCCAGGGTGGGGACGCCCACCGACCGCGACCTCGAGGAAGCCATGGCGGCGGCGGCCCGGACGTTCGAGGAGGAGTCGCGGCTCCTCCCGACCCACGCCAGGGCCGAGGGCCTGATGCATATCTCACGGCGGATCGGTGAACGGTCCGAGGAGGTCGCCGAGCTGATCGCCCGCGAGGGCGGCAAGCCGCTGAAGTGGGCGCGGATCGAGGCGGCCCGGGCCGTGTCCACGTTCCGCTGGGCGGCCGAGACGATCCGGGGGCTCGACGACGACGTCCTCCGTCTCGACACCGACCCGACGCTCGGGAGCCGCCTGGGCATCGTCCGCCGGTTCCCCTACGGGCCGGTGGCGGCCATCGCTCCGTTCAACTTCCCGGTGAACCTGGTGGCCCACAAGATGGCGCCGGCGCTGGCGGTCGGCGCGCCGGTCATCGTGAAGCCAGCCTCGGCGACCCCGCTGGGAGCGCTGTTCCTGGCCGAGCTCTTCGACGAGACCGACCTCCCGAAGGGCATGGTCTCCGTCCTGCCGCTCGATGGGGCCCGC